>NZ_JASDCY010000023.1:0-36183 GCF_030407675.1 Kocuria sp. APC 4018
GCTCTCGCGGGCTTCGTGGTGCTCGTGGGCCCGGACCCGTCCGTGCTGCGCGCCGGGGTCATGGGGGCCCTGGGCGGGCTCGCCATGCTCAGCGGGCGCGCCGGGGTGAGCCTCAACGCCCTGTGCGCGGCGGTGACCGGACTGGTGCTCGCGCGCCCGGACCTGGCCACGGACATGGGCTTCGTGCTCTCCGTGCTGGCCACCGCGGGCATCGTGGTCAGCGCCCGACCCGTCACCCGTGTGCTCAGCACCCGCCTGCCCACAGTGCTCGCCGTGTGCATCGCGGTGCCGCTCGTGGCCCAGCTGTGGTGCGGGCCCGCACTGCTGCTGCTCAACCCCGACCTGCCGCTGTACTCCCTGCCCGCGAACATGGTCGCCGCACCCCTGGTGCCGGTGGTCACCGTGGCCGGACTGCTCGCGGTGTGCGTCCTGCTGACCGGGCTCCTGCTGAACCCCGTGCTGTCCTGGGCGCTGCCGGGTGCGGCGGACCCCGCCTCGTTCGCGGGCTGGGACCGCGCCGCGAGCCTGCCCGTGGGCATCGCCTCCTACCCGGCGCGCACCATCGGGTGGATCGCCGACACCTTCGCCTCCCTGCCCGGCGCGCACGTCCCCTGGCCACCCGATGTGCCGGGGTTCCTGCTGCTCACGGTCCTGACCGTCCTCGCGCTCGCCGTGCTGCACACGGTGGACGCGCGCATGCGCTGGCCGCAACCAACCGCCGGAACCGCGGATCCCACATCCGCCGAACGCCCGGTGCCGGACGCCGTGTGGCGCGCCCGCGCACACCGCCTCCGGGCACGACGCCGCCTGCTCGCCGCCACGGCATCCCTCGCCCTGGTCATGCTCCTGGTCACCGCCGTGATGTGGTGGTTTCGCCCGCCCCCGGAGTGGGAGTCGGTGGTGTGCGACGTGGGGCAGGGGGACGCCGTGCTGCACCGCACGGGGGAGCACAGTGCCGTACTCGTGGACGGTGGCCCCGACCCCCGCGCACTGACCCGGTGTCTCCGGGACGCCGACGTCACCCGCCTGGACGCGGTGATCGCCACCCACGACCACGCCGACCATGTCGCCGGGCTCGAGGGGCTCGCCGAGATCGTGGACGTGGACCGCGTCTGGTACTCCGCCGCCGGGGACACCCTGCCGGACGAGCTCACCCAGTGGGCGGACATCGCCACACGCCCCGCTCCCGGTGAGCAGCTGCACGTGGGGCCGCTCACCGTGGAGGTTCTCGCTCCCGCACCTCCGCCCACCACCCCCGATGGCACCCCGACGGCAGGCACGGCGCCGTCCGGCTCCAGTGGCAGCACGTCACCACGCCCCGCGCACCGCAAGGTCACCTCCGAGGACGAGAACAACGCCTCCCTCGTCCTGCTCCTGACCCTCGACGGCCCTGACGGCACCACCACCTGGCTCAGTGCAGGAGACCTCGAAGCGGACGGCTACCGCCGCGACCTGCGCACGTTCCCCGGAGCGCACCCACCCACCGTGGACGTCCTCAAGGTCTCCCACCACGGCGCCCGCAACGGCGGCACCGACATCATCCACGACACCCACCCGGCGCTCGCGGTGATCTCCGTGGGGGAGGACAACAGCTACGGCCACCCGCACCCCCAGACGGTTGCCGCGCTGCAGGAGGTGGGCGCGGCAGTGGCCCGCACGGACCAGAACGGCGCCCTGTGGGTGCACCGCGAAGGAGAGCGCATGGTCGTGTCCCGACGCTGAGCGGGGCAGCACCAGCAGAAATATCGCGGGGGGAAGATCTGTTGTGCACCACGAAACACCGGGCATCCGCGCCGGTCACCCCGGGGCCGTACGTCGTCAGGACACCGCTCCGGTGCGGCACGTGCGTGGCGCCCCTCGACGGAAGGACTCCCATGCGCTCCACCCTGTTCGAACCCATCACCCTCCGCGGCCTCACGGTCCGCAACCGGCTGTGGATCCCGCCCATGTGCCAGTACTCCGCGTTCGGGGAGGACGGCGTGCCCACCGACTGGCACCTCGTGCACTACGGATCGCTCACCGCCGGTGGGGCGGGGGCCGTGATGGTGGAGGCGAGCGCCGTCGTGCCCGAGGGCCGCATCAGCCACCGGGACCTGGGACTGTGGAACGACGAGCAGCGGGACGCCCTCGTGCGGATCGTGGACTTCGCCCACCAGCAGGGCGCGGCCATTGGCGTGCAGCTCGCCCACGCGGGACGCAAGGCCAGCACGGAGGCCGCCTGGGGCTCCGAGAACCCCGGCCGGTCCATCGCGCCGCAGGACGGGGGCTGGCAGACCGTGGGCCCCTCCGCTGTCGCCTTCCCTGGCCTCGCCGAGCCCGTCGCACTGGACGAGCAGGGCATCGACGACGTCGTGGCCGCGTTCGCCGCCTCGGCCCGCCGTGCCGTGGAGGCCGGCATGGACTTCGTGGAGCTCCACGGCGCCCACGGGTACCTCCTCCACGAGTTCCTCTCCCCGCTGAGCAACGAGCGCACGGACGAATACGGCGGCACCCTGGAGAACCGCGCCCGGCTGCTGCTGCGCGTCACCGACGCCGTCCGCGACGTGATCCCCAAGGACATGCCCCTGCTCGTGCGCCTCTCCGCCACCGACTGGACCGAGGGCGGGCTCACCGTCGCCGACACCTCCCGCGTCTCCGGGTGGCTCGCCGAGCACGGTGCAGACCTCATCGACGTCTCCTCCGCCGCCAACGTGCCCGCCGAGATCCCCGTGGGACCCGGCTACCAGGTGCCCCTCGCCACCGAGATCAAGACCACCGCCGGGGTGCCCGTGGCCGCGGTCGGCATGATCGACACCGCCTGGCAGGCCGAGCAGATCGTCGCCACCGGACTCGCGGACGTGGTGCTCATGGGCCGCGAAGCGCTGCGTGACCCCCACGTGGCGCTCACCGCCGCCCGTGCCCTGGGCGTGCAGGAGTTCCCGGTCCCGGGCCAGTACGAACGCGCCTACCGCCGCCCGCCCCGCACCCGCTGAGCCCGGGCGCTCGCCGGACAGCGACTTGAGCGTGATTCGGCGGTGGCCGCCGAGCACGAGAGCCAGGGCGCTCGAGGGACACGACCGGATCCGGGATGCGGAGTTGAGCGAGGAGTCCGGGGGATGCGACGTTCGAAGGACGACGGCGCGCTGCCGGGCCCCGTCCGCACCGTCCCGCGGTGTCCCGGCGTCGCCCGCCCTGCACAGGCTCTCCGGGGTGTCTGCGCCCACGGTTAGCATGGGGAGGCAGCGTCGGCGTCCCGACCCCGCACATGCCGGTGCAACGGCGCGCACGTACGCGGCCCCGGGCGGCGACGTCACCCGAGCAGTCGGCCACGATCGAGGAGCACCATGACCCCGGCACGCACGTCTTCCCGCCGCCAGGCGCCCTCGGCCCCGCAGACCTCGTGGCGTGAGGCCACACCTCAACCCCTTGTGCTGGCCTCCGGCTCGGACGAGTACATCCTGCAGCGCATCAAGGAGACGCTCCGGGACACCATCCGCGTGGACCGGGGTGCGTGCGAGGTCACGGACATCGCGGCCGGGGACTACGAGCCGGGCCAGCTCGCCGTGGTCACCAGCCCGTCCCTCTTCGACGACCCCAAGCTCGTGTGCGTCCAAGAACTTGCGGGCATGAACGAGCACCTGCTGGCGGACGCCCTGGCCTACGTGGCCAACCCGGACCCGGACGTCACCGTGCTGTGGCAGCACTCCGGGGGCACCCGCGGCAAGAAGCTGCTGGACGCCCTCAAGGAGAAGGCTCTCGTCCTGGACTGCACCCCGCCCAAGACCGACCGGGACAAGTCCTCGTTCGTCCTCGCGGAGTTCCGCGCGCAGAACAAGCGCATCGAGCCCGACGCCGCCCGCGCTCTCGCCGCTGCCGTCGGCACCTCCACCGCCGAAATGGCCGCCGCGTGCTCCCAGCTGATCGCGGACGGTCCCGTGACCGTGGATCTCGAACTTGTGGAGAAGTACTACGGCGGCCGCGTGGAGGTCACCGCGTTCCGCGTGGCAGACGCCGCCGTGGCGGGCAACGCCGAGCAGGCCCTGAAACTGTGGCGCCAGGCAGTGGACGTGGGGGTGGACCCCGTTCCCATGGTGGCCACGCTGGGCTCGAAGATGCGGCTGATCGCGCTCACGGCCGGTTCCCGCGGGGGAGCGGGGCAGATCGCCCGGGACGTCGGCGCCGCGCCGTGGCAGGTGGAGCGCGCCCAGAACGAGGCGCGCCGGTTCACCGCCCAGGACGTCACCCGGGCGCTGCAGGCCATCGCCGAGGCGGATGCCCAGGTCAAGGGGGCGTCCCGGTCCCCGTACTTCGCGGTGGAGCGCGCCATCACGGTGATCGCCACGTCCGGCCACCGCTGAGCGAGCGGCAGCACACCGCACACGACAACGGGCCCGGCACTCGCGAGGAGTGCCGGGCCCGTGTGCTCCGTCAGTGAGACGGTGTCAGCCGATTCCGATCTTGGCGACCTTCTTGGCCAGACCGGACTTCTTGTTGGCCGCGGTGTTCTTGTGCAGAACGCCCTTGGACACGGCCTTGTCGAGCTTGCGGGACGCGGTGCGCAGGGTCTCCGCAGCGGCGTCCTTGTTGCCGGACTCCACAGCGGCATCCACCTTGCGGATGAGCGTCTTGAGCTCGGACTTGTACGAGTTGTTGCGCAGGCGAGCCTTCTCGTTGGTGAGGATGCGCTTCTTCTGCGACTTGATGTTGGCCACGTGTAACTCCTAGAACGATTGCGGAAGTAGGTCAGTGAGGGCTCACGGATGGTCATCGACTGAGTTGTGAGAGTGGGGATGCTCGGTGGCAACCATCCGCTGTGCCCGACGACCAGCGCGGACACACAGCGGTCTACTTTAGCAGACTGCCGCCACGGATGCCCGGCGCGGCACGTCGGTACCGGGGAGCGCCGCCCGGTCCGTGCTGAGGTGACGTGAGGCCGTGGCGTTCTGGGTCGTGGTTGATGGCGCGCCGGTCCGAGGGCGGGCACCGGGTGCTGTCTCGGTGCTGCGAGGACGCTGGCGGGTTCAGCGCCGCCGCGTCAGCTCCGCCGCCACGGCGTCGAACCGCGACCGGTCCAGCACCGCACCCTCACGCCGCACGTCCTCCGGCCGCACCGGGATGATCCGGTCGATCCGCGCCTCCGAGGGACGCCCGGAACGGTCCCAGCCGCCCACTCCCACGTCCACGTACGAGGGGTCGTCGTGGCGGGCGGTGTCGTGGTCCTTGGAGGTCAGCATGACGCACAGCAGGTGCTCGCCGGCGCGGTCCACGATCAGCACGGGCCGGTCCTTCCCGCGCGAGTGGTCCTCCTGGTAGGGCACCCAGGTCCACACGACCTCCCCGGGATCGGGCCGCCCGTCCGGCTTCGCGGCCCACCGCGGGTTCACGGGCCCCGTCCAGTCCCCGGGGTACGGCGAAGAGGTGCCGGGGGCGCGGGTGCCGGAGGGCGACGTCGCCGTGCCCGGCCGGGTGCTCGAGGTGCCGTTCTCGTGGGCCACGGTGGGCGGCGGCGTCGTGCCCCCGGAGCGTGACGAACGGGAGGCGGGACCGCGGGAACCCGCGTAGCGCTGGTACATGCGGACGAGGCGCAGCCCCTGGTTCAGGAGTCGAGTGATGTCGGCCATGGGGACATCGTAGGGGGACCGGTTCGCCCCCGGCCCGGGATCATGGGAAACTGGGGAGTCATCCTGAGAACGAAAGGACCGCCCGTGTCACCGTTGGCCGTCAATCCACCGGCACCTGCCTCGACCGACCCCTCGGTGATCAGGAACTTCTGCATCATCGCCCACATCGACCACGGCAAGTCCACGCTGGCGGACCGGATGCTGCAGGCCACGGGCGTGTTGACACCCCGGCAGATGAAGGCCCAGTACCTGGACCGCATGGACATCGAGCGCGAGCGCGGGATCACCATCAAGTCCCAGGCGGTGCGCATGCCGTGGAACGTGGACGGCACGGACTACGCGCTGAACATGATCGACACGCCCGGGCACGTGGACTTCACGTACGAGGTCTCCCGCTCCCTGGCCGCGTGCGAGGCCACCATCCTGCTGGTGGACGCCGCCCAGGGCATCGAGGCGCAGACGCTCGCCAACCTGTACCTGGCCATCGAGAACGACCTCACGATCATCCCGGTGCTCAACAAGATCGACCTGCCGGCCGCCCAGCCTGAGAAGTACGCGGCGGAGCTCGCCAACCTGATCGGCGTGGAGCCGGAGGAGGTCCTGAGGGTCTCCGGCAAGACCGGCGAGGGCGTGGAGGAGTTGCTGGACCGCATCGTGCGGGACGTGCCCCCGCCCCAGGGCGTGAAGGACGCGCCGTCGCGCGCCATGATCTTCGACTCCGTGTACGACACCTACCGCGGCGTGGTCACCTACGTGCGCGTGATGGACGGCACCCTGGTGCCGCGCGAACGGATCCAGATGATGTCCACGGGTGCCACCCACGAGCTGCTGGAGATCGGCGTGATCTCCCCGGAGCCCATCCCGTCCAAGGGACTGAGCGTGGGGGAGGTGGGCTACCTCATCACGGGTGTGAAGGACGTCCGCCAGTCCCGCGTGGGCGACACCGTGACCAACCAGCAGAAGCCCGCGCAGGAGTCCCTGGGCGGGTACGAGGACCCCAAGCCCATGGTGTTCTCGGGCCTGTTCCCCGTGGAGGGCTCCGACTACCCGGTGCTGCGCGACGCCCTGGAGAAGCTGCAGCTCAACGACGCCGCCCTGGTCTACGAGCCCGAGACCTCCGCCGCCCTGGGCTTCGGCTTCCGCTGCGGGTTCCTGGGCCTGCTGCACCTGGAGATCACCCGGGACCGCCTGGAGCGCGAGTTCAACCTGGACCTGATCTCCACCGCGCCCTCGGTGTCCTACAACGTGACGCTCGAGGACCACTCCGAGGTGGAGGTCACCAACCCCTCCGAGTTCCCCGAGGGCCGGATCCTGGAGATCCGCGAGCCCATGGTCTCGGCCACCATCCTGGTGCCCTCCGAGTTCATCGGCGCGGTCATGGAGCTCTCCCAGTCCAAGCGCGGCGAGATGAAGGGCATGGACTACCTCTCCGAGGACCGCGTGGAGCTGCGCTACCGGCTGCCGCTCGCGGAGATCGTGTTCGACTTCTTCGACCAGCTCAAGTCCAAGACCCGCGGCTACGCGTCCCTGGACTGGAAGGCGGACGGCGAGCAGGCCGCGGACCTCGTCAAGGTGGATATCCTGCTGCAGGGCGAGCAGGTGGACGCGTTCAGCGCGATCACCCACAAGGACAAGGCCTACTCCTACGGCGTGCTGATGACGGGCAAGCTGCAGAAGCTCATCCCGCGCCAGCAGTACGAGGTGCCCATCCAGGCGGCCATCGGCTCGCGCATCATCGCGCGCGAGAACATCCGCGCGATCCGCAAGGACGTGCTCTCCAAGTGCTACGGCGGCGACATCTCCCGCAAGCGCAAGCTGCTGGAGAAGCAGAAGGAGGGCAAGAAGCGCATGAAGATGGTGGGCCGCGTGGAGGTCCCCCAGGAGGCCTTCGTGGCCGCACTGTCCTCGGACGAGGACAACGGCAAGGACAAGAAGAAGTAGTGCCCGCGCAACCGGAGGGCGATCCGGCTCCGGAGGACGGTGCGCTGCCCGCCGCCTCGGTGGCCCGCGCCTCGGAGCGCACCCTGAGCCTGTACGTCCACGTCCCGTTCTGCGCCGTGCGCTGCGGCTACTGCGACTTCAACACGTACACCATGGAGCAGCTCGGGGACGGCGTCTCCCGCGCGGACTACCACGCCGACGCCGCCGCGGAGGTCCGCTTCGCACGCTCGGTGCTCGACGCCGCAGGCGCACCGCCGCGGCCGCTGCACAGCGTGTTCTTCGGCGGGGGCACCCCCACGCTGCTGCCCGCGCGAGAACTCGCCGCCATGCTGCACCAGGCCCGGGAGAGCTTCGGGCTGGCACCGGACGCTGAGGTCACGGTCGAGGCGAACCCGGACTCCGTCACGCAGGAGACCTTCGACGTCCTCGCCGCGGCCGGGGTGACCCGCGTGTCCTTCGGGATGCAGTCCGCGGTGCCGCACGTGCTGGCGGTGCTGGAACGCACGCACACCCCGGCGAACGTGCCGCGCGCCGTGGGCTGGGCCAAGGAGCGCGGGCTGGGCACCAGCGTGGACCTGATCCACGGCACGCCGGGGGAGAGCCTGCGGGACTGGGAGGTCTCCGTGGAGGCTGCACTGGCCATGGAACCGGACCACGTCTCGGCGTACTCGCTGATCATCGAGGACGGCACCAAGCTGGCCGCCCAGATCCGCCGCGGCGAGGTGCCCGAGCCGGACCCGGACGACCAGGCGGACAAGTACACGCTCGCGGACCGAATGCTGCGGGACGCGGGCTTCGCCTGGTACGAGGTGTCCAACTGGTCGCGGGACGCGCACGGTCGCACGGCGGAGCAGAACCGCAGTGCGCACAACATCGCCTACTGGCGCAACCAGGACTGGTGGGGCATCGGCCCCGGGGCCCACTCCCACGTGGACGGGGTGCGCTGGTGGAACCTCAAGCACCCGCTGCCCTACACGAACAAGGTGCGCGCGGGGGTGTCACCCGCGGCGGGGCGCGAAACGCTGGATGCGCAGACCCAGTACGTGGAGCACGTGATGCTCGGCATCCGGATCAGCGAGGGCATCCCCGTGGCCTCGCTGCGGCCGGAGGGACGCCGCGCCGTGGCGGGGCTCATCGCGGACGGCTGGCTGGACGGCCCCGCCGCACTGGCGGGCACGGTGGTGCTCACCGATGCGGGCCGTCTCATGGCCGACGCCGTGACGCGGCGGCTTCTCGACTGGTGACGTGGGCTGCAGGGTCGCCACGCGGCGCCGGGCACACGTCGTGCCCACCGCAGCCGGGACGGGCCCCGAGTCAGCCGCGGTGGCCGGTGAAACGGTCGTAGAGGTGCGTGTTGGCGCGGTACTGGTGGGGCTCACCACGGTTGACCTTGATGCCGGCGCGCACCGACGTCACCGCCAGGAGCACCCAAGTGACGGCCGCGACCACGGAGAACACGCCGCCGACCACGGGGATCAGGGACAGCAGGATGCCGCCCAGCACGATGATGCTGGGGAGCATGGTGTAGTTGGCCGCCTCGCGGGACTCCTGCGCGGTGAACGGCCCGCGGTCCTTGAACACGCGGTGGATCACGTAGCTGGGGATCACACCCACCACGCCGCCGAGGTGGGCCAGGGTGGCCCACTGGCGGTCCTGGTTGACGTCCAGGGGCTGGGCCACCGGGTGCACGGACTCGAACGGCGCGGCGGAGTCCTGGGCGGCGGCAGAGGGCGTGGAGGCAACGTCAGTCACGAGTGGGTGTCCCTTTCAGGGGCGGTAGCCGGACCAGACGGGAGAGCGGGGGTCTGGTTCCCTCGATGATACCGGGGTCGTCTGAGAGCCTGCCACGGTGTGCGTCACACCGCGGGACCCCTGCAGCCGCCCGAGTCCGGGGACGGCTCAGCGCGCGGCGCCCTGGTCCGCGGTGAGGAAGTCGATGAGCTCCTCCACGCGACCCAGCAGCGCGGGCTCAAGATCCGCGTAGGTGTTCACCCGGGTGAGGATCTGCTGCCAGGCCCGTCCCACGTCCTGCGGGGTGCGGTGGGGCAGTCCGAGCGCCTTGGCCATGCCGGTCTTCCAGTCCACGCCGCGCGGGATCACGGGCCACGCGGGGATGCCCAGTGTCGAGGGCTTCACGGCCTGCCAGATGTCCACGTAGGGGTGCCCCAGGATCAGCACGTTGTCCGCGGCACCCGGCACCCGAAGGGCCTGCTCGGCGATGCGGGACTCCTTGGACCCGGCCACCAGGTGGTCCACCAGGATCCCGAGACGTCGTTGGGGGCCCGGACGGAAGTCGCGGATGGCGGCGGGCAGGTCGTCGATGCCGTGCAGGGGCTCCACCACGATGCCCTCCACCGCGAGGTCGTGCCCCCAGACCTTGGCCACGAGCTCGGCGTCGTGGTAGCCCTCGACCCACACGCGGGACTCCTTGGCCACGGACGCCCTGAGGCCCTCCACCGCCACGGAGCCGGAGCGCGTGATCCGCTTGCCGGCGGGGGCGGTCCGCGGTGCCGGGGGTGTGAGCCGCACCGGTTCGCCGTCGAGCAGGAAGCCCGGTCCCAGCGGAAAGGTCTTGACCCGGCCGTGGCGGTCCTCGAGTCCCACCACGCGCATCCCGCCGATCACCTCCACGCTGACGACGGCGCCCACCCACCCGGTCTCGACGTCCTCCAGCACCATGTCGCGCGCCACGGCGACCTCGCGCGCACTCGGCCGGGTGCGGGAGACCTCGGGGCTGTCCAGGTCCTGGGGACCCCAGCCCCAGCCGGGTGCGTTCACGGGTTCCTCCTCGGTGCGGCGGGCAGATCAGCCGCGAGCGTACCAAAGCGGCCCCGAAGCGCCCGCGGCCTACACTGGGGATTAGCACTGTGACTCGATGAGTGCCAAAATTGGTGCTCGGCCACGACGGGCGCACGGCCCGTTGCTCGACACGCCACGGGAGGTGAGGACCATGGACCATCCGCGCAGGGTGCAGATCCTGCGGGCCATCGTGGAGGACTACGTCCACTCCCGCGAACCCGTGGGCTCAAAGGCGCTCGTGGAGCGCCACCGGCTTCCCGTGTCCTCGGCCACGGTGCGCAACGACATGGCGGCCCTCGAGGACGCCGGACTCATCGTGGCACCGCACACCAGCTCCGGGCGGATCCCCACCGACCAGGGCTACCGCGTGTTCGTGGACCAGATCGCCGCGGTCCAGCCGCTGAGCCCGGCCCAGCGCCGCGCCATCCAGGTGTTCCTGGAGGACGCGCAGGACATCGACGACGTCATGGAGCGCACGGTGCGCCTGCTCGCGCAGCTGACCCACCAGGCGGCGGTGATCCAGTACCCCGTGCGCACGGGCACCACCGTGCGCCACGTCGAGCTCGTGGACGTGGGCGCGGCAGTGCTGGTCATCCTCATCCCCACCTCGGGCCGCGTGGTGCAGCGAGCCGTGGAGCTGCGCACCGCGCTGGACGAGCCCCAGCTGCTGGAGTTGCGTGCCCGCGTGCTCGCCCGGGTGCTGGGACGGGCGCTGGATGCCGTGCCGAGCGCCGTCGCCGGACTGGGGGAGACGCTGCCCGCGGAGCTGCGCGAGGCCGGGGACGCCGTCGGGGAGACCCTCTCCCTGCTGGCCTCGGCCACGGACGAGCACCGCCTGGTGATGGCCGGCACGGCCAACCTCGCGAGGTTCAGCGGCGACTTCCCGCAGAGCATCTCCCCGGTGCTGGAGGCACTGGAGGAACAAGTGACCATGCTGCGGTTGTTGTCCGAGATGCAGCAGGACGAGCGCGGGGTGGCCGTGCGGATCGGCTCCGAGGAGTGCGACGACCCGCTGGCAGAAGCCTCCGTGGTGGCCACCGGCTACGGACCGCGCGCCGCCTCCAAGGTGGGCGTGGTGGGACCCACCCGCATGGACTACCCGACCACCATGGCCTCCGTGCGCGCGGTGGCCCGATACCTGTCCAGGAACCTGGGGGACTGAGCGCCGCGCCGGCGCCACCCCGACCGAGACCACAGACCCGACGAAAGCAGAAGCGACGACATCGTGAGCGACCACTACGAAACCCTCGGCGTGAGCCGTGACGCCAGCGCCGAAGAGATCAAGCGCGCCTACCGCAAGAAGGCGCGCAAGCTGCACCCGGACGTCAACCCGTCACCGGAGGCCGCGGAGGAGTTCAAGCGTGTCTCGCACGCCAACGACGTCCTCTCGGACCCTGACAAACGCCGCGTCTACGACGCCACGGGCAACGAGAACGGCACGGACACCGGCTTCGGCGGCGGCTTCCCGGGCTCCGGGTTCGGCTTCTCCGACATCTTCGAGACGTTCTTCCAGGGCGCGGGGGCGGGCGGCCAGCGCGGCCCGCAGTCCCGCACCCGGCAGGGTCAGGACGCACTGATCAACGTGCGCATCTCCCTCAAGGACGCCGTGTTCGGGGTGGAGAAGGACATCACCGTGGACACCGCCGTGGTGTGCCCCGCGTGCGAGGGGTCCTGCTGCCAGCCCGGCACCAGCCCCACCACGTGCAGCATGTGCCGTGGCTCGGGGCACATGCAGTACCAGCGCCAGTCCATCCTGGGCATGGTCACCACGCAGGGTCCGTGCTCCCAGTGCAACGGCTTCGGCACGGTGATCGAGCACCCGTGCCACGAGTGCTACGGCGAGGGCCGGGTGCGGGACCGCCGCCCCCTCACCGTGAAGATCCCCGCCGGCATCCAGTCCGGCAACCGCATCCGCCTGGGCGGACAGGGTGAGGCCGGAACCGCGGGCGGACCCAACGGGGACCTGTTCGTGGAGCTGAAGGTGGACCCGGACCCCACCTTCCACCGGGAGGGGGACGACCTCCACGCCCGGCTGCGGATCCCCATGACGGCGGCCGCCCTGGGCACCACCGTGACCCTGGAGACCTTCGACGGCACCCGCAGCGTGGCCGTGGAGCCCGGAACCCAGTCAGGTGCCACCGTGACCCTCGACGGGCTCGGCGTGACGCACCTGCGCGGCAAGGGACGCGGAAACCTGCAGGTCCACTTCGAGGTGGAGACCCCCCGCAACCTCACGGGCGAGCAGCGTGAGCTCGTGCAGCGGCTGGCGCAGCTGCGTGACGAGGAGGCCCACGACGGCACCACGGTCAACGCCACCGGCTCGGGCGGGTTCTTCTCCCGGCTGCGCGGGCGGTTCAACGACCAGTGACGAACCCCGTCTTCCGCCACCCCGGTGAGGAGCTCTCCCGGGCCCGTCCGGGGGAGCTCCTCGACGTGCACGGGCCCGAGGCGCGCCACGCGGTGACCGTGCGCCGGTTGCGCGCCGGCGAGCTCCTCGACCTCGTGGACGGCCACGGAACCCGCGCCACGTGCACCTTCCGGGACGGTGAGAAGGACCGGATGACCGTGGCCGTGGAGTCAGTCGCGCGTGAACCGCAGCCGCGGCCCCTGCTGAGCCTGGTGCAGGCACTGGCCAAGGGCGACCGGGACCTTCAGGCCGTCGAGTCGGCGACCGAGCTGGGGGTCTCCCGGGTGGTGCCCTGGCAGTCCGAGCGCAGCATCGTGCGGCTGCGGGCCGAGCGCGCCGCCAAGACCATGGGCAAGTGGGAGTCGCTGCTGGCCACCGCGGCCAAGCAGTCCCGCAGGGCCACGTGGCCGGAACTGGCACCGTGGGTGGACACGGCCGGGCTGGCAGAGCTGATCCGTTCCGAGCCGGGCACGCTGTGGCTCGTGCTCCACGAGAGCGCGAACGTCCCGTGGTCGTCCCGCGAGGTGGCGGCCTGGGGCGAGCAGGAACACGTGGCGGTGGTCGTCGGTCCCGAGGGCGGGATCAGCGAGCGGGAGCTCGAAGCACTGTGCGCGGCCGGCGCGCGGCCCGTGCGCCTGGGCGCCAAGGTGATGCGCTCCTCCACGGCTGGCCCGGCGGCACTCGCGGCGCTGAGCGCGGTGCTGGGGCTGTGGGACTGAGGGGGGCGGTGTCGGATCCTGCTCAGTCCGCGGGGGACACCGTGATCTCGTGGTCGTCCGCGATCGTGTGGCCCTGCTCGTCCGTGCCGCTCACCCGGATGGTGTAGGTCCCCGGTTCCAGGTCCACCACGGTGCGCAGCTCCGTTCCTGTGGTGGGATCGGTGCCGGGCGTGGGTCCGTCCACGGTGTCGCCCTTGACGCGCCGCTCGCCCGAGGTGATCTCCCACCGGACGTTGTGCACGGAGGGCAGGATACGGGCGAAGATCGTGAGCGGGCTGCCGGGATCCGCGCTCGTCTGGGGGTCGATGAGCCAGATGGGCGCCGCGAGCGCGGGGTCCCGCGTAAGCGGGTCGTCCAGGGTCACCGCGCCGAAGGCTCGGTACCCCGTGCGCCCGTCCACGAGGATGCGGACCTCCTTGGCGGTGGCGGAGTCCAGCAGGCCCGCGGTGACCGCCGCTGCGGAGACGGTGTAGACCATCTGTTGCAGCGCCATCCGGGCGTCCTGCTCGGAGAGCTGCGCGGTGAACGCCGCAGCCGGCAGGTCCACCGTGACGGTGCCGTCCGGGGTGACGCTGGTCCCCACGGTGTCGACCGCGGACCACAGTGTGCGGTAGTCGGGGTCGGAGGGCGCGGCCGCGGTGACGGTGAGGGCCGCGCGTGCCACGGGATCTGCGATGTCGCTCGTCACGGGGGTGCGGAACTCCCGGAAGAGGTAGTCCGACTCCTCGCCGGTGCCCACCCAGTACACGGGGGCCTGCTCCGTGGCCACACCGTCCACGGAGTCGTTGGTGCTGCCGGGCGCGGCACCGATCCCGGGCGCGGCCGCGGACTTGTTGTCCGGACGGTCAGACGCATTGCCGCACGAGGAGACGCCGACGGCTAGCACGCCCGCCACCGCGAGCGCGGTGACGCGGTGCAGGATGCGGGTCGTCATGGGTTCCTCTCGGTCGCCTGGGTGCCTGTCGCAGTGGTCGTGACTGGCGGTACGACGCCGCGGTCGGCGTCGCGGACCGAGGAAACGGTGGCTGCCGTCCCCGGCCCGGCGGTGGTCGTGGTGGCGGGCGTCCCGCCGACGACACAACCTACCGGGGGAGAAATGTGTGGATCCACCGTTGCGCGCGTGCGCACGGGACCGTTACCGGATTGCAACCCGCGGCCCCGGCCGGGCCGTGAGCGGATAGGCTGGGGGCGATGACCGAAGCACTCGAGGGCAACAACACCCTGACCACCGCATCCCGTCCCAGCCGTGAGACCACCCGTGTGAGCGTCCACATGCCGGACCGGGACACCGCCGTCCGCTGCCTGGGCCAGGCGGACACCACTCTGCGCCTGCTGGAGCAGCAGTTCCCGGCCGTGCGGATGACCGTGCGGGACCTGGACGTGGTGCTCGAGGGGCCCGTGACGGACACCCGCCTGGCGGCGTCGCTGCTCGAGGAGCTGCTGGCCATGGCGCTGCGCGGCACGGAGATCACCGAGCGCACCGTGATGCGCGTGGCCCGCATGATGCGTGACGCGCAGGACCTGCGGCCCTCGAGCGCGCTGTCCACGAGCATCCTGTCCACGCGCGGGCGCACCATCCGCCCCAAGACGGTGAACCAGAAGACCTACGTGGACGCGATCGACGAGCACACCGTGGTGTTCGGCATCGGCCCCGCGGGCACCGGCAAGACCTACCTGGCCATGGCCAAGGCCGTGCGCGCGCTGCAGGCCAAGGAGGTCAACCGGATCATCCTCACGCGGCCAGCGGTCGAGGCGGGGGAGCGGCTGGGGTTCCTGCCCGGATCGCTCAACGACAAGATCGACCCTTACCTGCGCCCGCTCTACGACGCGCTGCACGACATGATGGACCCCGAGTCCATTCCGCGGCTCATGGAGGCCGGCAGCATAGAGGTGGCACCGCTCGCCTACATGCGAGGGCGCACGCTCAACGACGCCTTCGTGATCCTGGACGAGGCCCAGAACACCACGCCCGAGCAGATGAAGATGTTCCTCACCCGACTGGGTTTCGGCTCCCGGATCGTGGTGACCGGTGACGTCACCCAGGTGGACCTCCCCGGCGCCACCAAGTCCGGGCTGCGCCAGGTCCAGCACGTGCTGGGCGGGATCGACGACATCGCGTTCTGCGAGCTGACCTCCGCGGACGTGGTGCGCCACGAGCTCGTGGGGGAGATCGTGGCCGCGTACGACCAGTTCGACACGACCAACAGGCACCGCGTGGAGCGCGCGCGGCGCAAGGAGGACCGGCGTGCCGCCCGCCCCGCCCACGGGACTGCGGAGGCCGGTCCGGGACAGGGGTCCGCGCGGTGAGCGTCGCGTTCGACCTGCCGTGGGAGACCCCCGAGGACCAGGCCGTCCTGGCGCCGTCCTGGCGCGCGGTGGACACGGCCCAGTTGAGCGCGCTCGTGGAGCTCGCCTTCCGGCGCTGGCACCTGCACCCGGACACCGAGGTCTCGATCGCCGTGGTGGACGAGGAGCAGATGGCCCAGCTGCACGAGCAGTGGCTGGAGCTGCCTGGCGCCACGGACGTGATGTCCTTCCCCATGGACGAGCTGCGGGAGGGCACCCCGGAGGAGCCCTCCCTGGGAGTGCTCGGGGACGTCGTGCTGTGCCCTCCGGTGGCGCAGCGCCAGGCGGAGGCCGCGGGGCACAGCACCGAGGACGAGCTGTGCCTGCTCACCGCCCACTCCCTGCTGCACCTGCTCGGCCACGACCACGCGGAGGAGGACGAGCGCGAGCGCATGTTCCGCGCGCAGCGCGCACTGCTCGAGGAGTTCCTCGGCCGCGACGCGCCCGTGGAGACGATGTCATGACCCCCCACCCGCCGCACCGCACCACGCACCGATCTTCCGAGGACGTCGCATGAGCCAGGACAGCACCCCCGCCGAGCAGGACTTCCGCGCCGGATTCGCGGTGTTCGTGGGCCGCCCGAACGTGGGCAAGTCCACGCTCACCAACGCCCTGGTGGGACGGAAGGTGGCCATCACCTCCAACCGCCCGCAGACCACCCGGCACACGATCCGCGGCATCGTCCACCGCCAGGACGGACAGCTGGTCCTCGTGGACACCCCCGGCCTGCACCGGCCCCGCACCCTGCTGGGTCAGCGGCTCAACGACGTGGTCGCGGAGACCCTAGGCGAGGTGGACGTGATCGGCTTCTGCGTTCCCGCCGACCAGAAGGTGGGTCCCGGGGACCGCTACATCGCGCAGCAGGTGGTCGCCGCCGTGGGGCGCACACCGGTCGTCGCGATCGTGACCAAGGCCGACCTCGTGCCGCAGGACCGGCTCATGGAGCAGCTGCTCGCGGTGAGCGAGCTGGGCCGCGAGGTCGTCACCGCGGAGCGCGCCCAGCGTGAGGCCCGCCAACGACGCCGCGACGCCGCGTCGTCGGGACGGCCCCCCTCCGCGCCGAGCCGGGATGCGGCGTCGGACGAGGACGCCGGCTGGGCCCACGTGATCCCCGTGAGCGCCGCGCACGGCTACCAGGTGGACGAGCTGGGCGAGCTGCTCGTGTCCCTCATGCCGGTTTCCCCGCCGCTGTACCCGGAGGGTGACCTCACGGACGAGCCGGAGATCACCATGATGGGCGAGCTCATCCGCGAGGCCGCCCTGGAGGGCGTGCGGGACGAGCTGCCGCACTCCCTGGCCGTGGTGGTGGACGAGGTCTCCGAGCGCGAGGGGCGCTCGCCCGAGAACCCCATGCTGGACGTGCACGCGAGCCTCTACGTGGAGCGTCCGTCCCAGAAGGCGATCGTGATCGGTAAGCGGGGGGCGCGGCTGCGCGAGATCGGCACGCGCTCCCGTGAGCAGATCGAGGCGCTGCTCGGCACCCGCATCTACCTGGACCTCCACGTCAAGGTGGCCAAGGAGTGGCAGCGGGACCCCAGGCAGCTGTCCAAGCTGGGGTTCTGACCCGGTCCGCGCCGTCCCCCGCGGGGCGCGCCGCGCCGGAGCGATCGTCGGCGCCGCGACCCCGCGAGACCAACTTCCCAGGAGTCACCGGTGGAACCCAGTCCCAGTCACCGCAGCCGCCGTGATCCCGGTGCGGCGGCGCCGTGGGCCTCCCAGCCCGCGCAGAGCGCCGCGCCGGCGGAGGAGCCGTTCGAGCTCCGTCAGACGGGACGCCACCACCGGGCCCGGGAGCACCGCTCCTCGACCCGCAGGATCGCCGTGATCCTCGTGGTCCTGGCGCTGATCAGCGTGATCGGACTGGGCGGGGTGGCGGCGCTACGGCTCACGAGCAACCTGACGTCCAGCCCGCTGGACCTCTCGGAGGATTCCGGGGCGGTGGAGGGTGGCCCGCTGGACATCCTGGTGATGGGCTCGGACACGCGCAGCGGCAAGGGCAACAGCGAGTACGGCAGCGCCGAGGACTCCGAGGGACGCACGGACGTGATGATGCTCGTGCACGTCACCGAGGCCCGGGACGCCGTGACCGTGGTGTCCTTCCCACGGGACCTCGTGGTGGACATCCCGCAGTGCACCGACCCCGAGTCCGGGAAGGTCTACCCGGCCGGGACGGACATGCTCAACAGCGCGGTGGAGCGCGGCGGCCCCGGGTGCACGGTCGCGGCCATCAACAAGCTCACCGGTGTGGACGTGGACCACTTCATGCTGGCGGACTTCAACGCCGTCACCGAGCTCTCCACCGCCGTGGGCGGCGTGGAGGTGTGCGTCAACGAGGCCGTGGACGACCCCAAGTCCGGGCTGAAGCTGCCCGCCGGCATCTCCACCGTGGAGGGGGAGCAGGCCCTCGCGTTCCTGCGCTCCCGCGCCGCGTTCGGCAACGGCGGGGACGAGGCCAGAATCCGCTCCCAGCAGGCCTTCCTGGCGTCCCTGACACGCAAGATCCAGGCGGACGGGACGCTCACCAACCTGCCGCAGCTCTACCACATCGCCGAGGTCATGACGCAGAACCTGCACGTGGACCAGGGGCTCACCTCCATTCCCGCGCTCGTGGAGATCGCGGGCACCTTCAACGGCATCGACCCGGGCAGCATCGCGTTCGTCACGGCCCCCACGCACCCGCACCCGGAGGACCCCAACCGGCTGCAGCTCGAGGAGCAGCCGGCCCAGAAGCTGTTCGCCACCCTCCAGCAGGACGTCGGGGTCACGGGCGGCACGCAGGGCTCTTCTTCCCCGTCCGCGCCGTCGCCCTCGCCCGCCACCTCGGACGACGCCGCACCCTCGGCACCCGGTGCCGCCGCGCCGTCGAGCGCCACGCCCTCCGCGAGCGCCCCCGCGGTGGCCCCGGCCCTGGTGCCCGTGACCGTGATCAACCGCTCGGACGCGGGAGGGCGGGACGCGCAGCTCGTGTCCGTGCTGAAGAAGGCCGGCTACGAGCAGACCCGCAGCGGCCGCTCGGGCGCCCAGCTGTCAGCCACGCAGATCTTCTACCACCCGGACTGGGCGGTGGCCGCGGACGACGTCGCGCGGCTGCTCAACGTCTCCGACAGTCAGCTGGTGGCGTCCTACGAGGTCGAGGGCGTGGAGGTGGCCGTGGGGCAGGACTTCACGAGCGGGGACCGGATGACCCGGGACCAGCAGCTGCCGGACGGGCTCGACGGCCAGACGGCGGAGCAGTTCACGTGCCAGGCCACAGCGGACGGCTGACGTTGTGGTGATGCCCACCCCGGGTGGTACGTTGGATCACATGCGGACCAACGTGCAGCGACTCCTGCTTACGTGCCGCAGCGGGGCCTGACACAACGATCGACGGCCGAGCACCCGCTGCGGAGTCGCCCGGTGCCGGCCACCACGTCACAGCTCGAAAGGCCCCTCCCGTGAAGAACCTGCAGCGCCCCTCCGGCATGCCCGCCCACAAGTACACCCCGTACCAGCAGAACTTCCCGTTCGACATGTCCGACCGCACGTGGCCGGACAAGGTGGCCACCACGGCGCCGCGCTGGTGCGCCGTGGACCTGCGGGACGGCAACCAGGCCCTGATCGACCCCATGGACTCCCACCGCAAACTGAGGATGTTCCAGCTGCTCGTGCGCATGGGCTTCAAGGAGATCGAGGTGGGCTTCCCGTCCGCGTCCCAGACCGACTTCGACTTCGTGCGCACTCTGGTGGAGGGCGGTCACATCCCGGACGACGTCTCGATCCAGGTGCTGACCCAGTCCCGGGAGCACCTGATCGAACGCACCTACGAGGCCATCGACGGCGCCAAGAACGCGATCGTGCACCTCTACAACTCCACCTCCACCCTGCAGCGGCGCGTGGTGTTCCAGCAGGACATGGACGGGATCGTGGACATCGCCCTGACCGGCGCCCGGCTGTGCCGCAAGTACGAGGAGCAGCTCAGCGGCACGAACGTGGTGTACGAGTACTCCCCGGAGTCCTACACCGGCACCGAGCTGGATTTCGCGGCCCGGATCTGCAACGAGGTGGCCGAGACCTTCGAGATCGGCGACGGACGGCAGATGATCGTCAACCTGCCCGCCACCGTGGAGATGGCCACCCCCAATGTGTACGCGGACACCATCGAGTGGATGGGCCGTCACCTGTACCACCGGGAGGACATCATCCTGTCCCTGCACCCCCACAACGACCGCGGCACGGGTGTGGCCGCCGCGGAGCTGGGCTACCTGGCCGGGGCGGACCGGATCGAGGGGTGCCTGTTCGGCAACGGCGAGCGCACCGGCAACGTGGACCTGGTGACCCTGGGTCTGAACCTGCTGACCCAGGGAGTTGACCCGCAGATCGACTTCTCGGACATCGAGGAGATCCGCCGCACCGTGGAGCACTGCAACCAGCTGCCCGTCCCCGAGCGCAGCCCGTACGGCGGGGACCTGGTGTTCACGGCGTTCTCGGGCTCGCACCAGGACGCCATCAAGAAGGGCTTCGAGGCCATGCAGCGCGACGCCGAGCAGCAGGGCGTGGGCGTGGACGACCTCGAGTGGGCGGTGCCGTACCTGCCCATTGACCCCAAGGACGTGGGGCGCAGCTACGAGGCCGTGATCCGCGTGAACTCGCAGTCCGGCAAGGGTGGTGTGGCCTACCTGCTCAAGAGCGAGTACGGGATCGACCTGCCCCGCCGCGCCCAGATCGAGTTCTCGGGTGCCGTGCAGAAGTACACGGAGACGTCCGGTTCCGAGGTCTCGGCGCAGCAGCTGTGGAAGATCTTCTCGGACGAGTACCTGCCCACCACGGACGGCACCTCCCGGTGGGGCCACTACCGCATCACCTCCATCTCCACCCACGCGGAGGACGAGGGCGGCACCGTGCTGGAGATCGGTCTGGACGTGGGCGGTGAGCACCGCGAGCGCACCGCGCAGGGCACCGGTCCCATCGACGCCCTGATCAACCTGTTCAACCAGGAGGGTGTGGACGTGCGCCTGCTCGACTACACCGAGCACACCCTGTCCGCCTCTGCGAACGCCCAAGCGGCCAGCTACGTGGAGCTGGCGGTGGGGGACCGGGTGCTGTGGGGTGCCGGCATGGACAGCAACACCACCCGTGCATCGCTCAAGGCCGTGATCTCGGCCGTCAACCGCGCGGTGCGGGACGCCCAGGGCGCCGAGCAGGACTGAGCCCGACGTCCCCGTCCGGGCTCGCGGGGGGCTGCGGTTCCGCGCCCGTCGGGGCCCCGGCCAGCACAGCCGGGCCCCGACGGTGCACCGCGGGGATCGTCGGACCCCGGTGGCTCCGGATGACGGTGGCTCCGGACCGCGGCGCAGCCACCGGCCCGGCACCGAGCGGTCCCCGGCGGGGCACGGACCGCACCGCCACGGTCCGGCAGACCGAGGGGCGGCGTCGTCCGTGCGGGCCGCGCTCCGGGACCAGCGCCCAGGGCACCGCGCGGGGTGGCACAATGGCGCGCGTGGCCCGTTCAACCTTCGCCTCGCGCAGCTACCGCGACGACGCCGTGGTGCTGCGCACCTACAAGCTGGGTGAGGCGGACCGCATCGTGATTCTGCTCAGCGCCGAGCACGGGCAGGTGCGGGCCGTGGCCAAGGGCGTGCGCCGCACCACGTCCCGTTTCGGGGCCCGCCTCGAGCCGTTCAACGTGGCCGAGGTGCAGCTGGTCCACGGGCGGACCCTCGACATCGTGTCCCAGGCCATCGGCAAGCGGTCCTACGGGGAGCGGATCGCCTCCGACTACGAGAGCTACACCGCGGCCGCGGCCATGGCGGAGACGGCAGAGAAACTCACCGCCGACGACCGCGACACCTCCTCTCAGCACTACCGGCTGCTCGTCGGAGCGCTCTCGGCGGTGGCCCGGGGGATGCACGAACCCGGGCGGATCCTCGACTCGTACCTGCTGCGGGCCGTCTCCCTGGCGGGGTGGACGCCGAGTTTCGTGGACTGCGCCCGCTGCGGTGCTCCCGGGCCCCACCGGTCGTTCTCCGCCGCACTCGGCGGCGCCGTGTGCCCGCAGTGCCGCCCCCCGGGCTCGGCCGCACCGAGCGACGCCACGTTCCAGCTGCTGGACGGTCTGCTGCGCGGTCACTGGCCCACCATCGACGCCGCCGATCCCCGGACGGCGCGTGCGGCGGCCGGGTTCGTGGCCACCTACGTCCAGTGGCACATGGAGCGCACCGTGCGAGCCCTGGCTCTCGTGGAGCGAGCGGGAACCTGGGACGCAGCACCGGAGGCCCCCGCAGACCGCTGACCCGCACGGGGTGGGCCGTGCCAGGTCCTAGGGTGGGGGAGTACCGACCGTCGCTCCGAGAGGACCACCGCGTGAACCGCTTCAGCCCCCCGCCGCCGCACTCCAGCGGGGAGACCGCGCCCGACATCAACCCCGCCCTTCTTCCCCAGCACGTGGCGCTCGTGATGGACGGCAACGGCAGGTGGGCCAATCAGCGGGGGCTCCCGCGCACGGAGGGCCACAGGGCCGGGGAACGGGCTCTGATGGACGTGGTGGCCGGTGCCATCGAGCTGGGCATCCCCAACGTCTCCGCATATGCCTTCTCCACGGAGAACTGGAAGCGCTCACCGTCCGAGGTGGCCTTCCTCATGAACTTCACGGGGGACGTGATGTCCCGCCAGCTGCCCACGTTCCAGGAGTGGGGGATCAGGGTCCGCTGGGCCGGGCGACGCCCGCGGCTGTGGGGCTCGGTGATCAAGCGGCTGGAGACCGCCGAGCGCGAAACGGAGGGCAATGACGTCATCACGCTGACCATGTGCGTGAACTACGGCGGCCGGGCGGAGATTGCAGACGCCGCCGCAGCCATGGCCCGTGACGCCCGTGAGGGTCTGCTCAAGCCGGGGTCCATCACGGAGGACACCGTGCAGCGGTACCTGGACGAGCCGCAGCTGCCGGACGTGGACATGTTCCTCCGGTCCTCCGGGGAGCAGCGGCTGTCCAATTTCATGCTCTGGCAGTCCGCCTACGCCGAGCTGGTGTTCCTGGACGCGCTCTGGCCGGACATGGACCGGCGGGTGCTGTGGCGAGCCGTCCAGGACTACGTGGAGCGGGACCGGCGCTACGGGGGAGCGGTGGATCAGGCGGTGAATCCGGAGGGATCCTGACGGGCTCAATGCTGGAAGTCTTCATCAAAACTTGAGCGCCAACCCGTGACACTCACCTGAAACTTGAAGCACTAGGGCACCGATCACGCCACCCAGTGGCTCCCGCGGCTCCCCGTCCGACGCAGACCGATCTCGGCCCGGAGCCCGTGTGGGAAACTGGACCCATGCGCGTGTATCCCGCCTTCTTCAAGGCCGCCTTCTCCTGGATGGATCCCGAACTTGCCCACACCCTGGGTTTCGCTGGCATCTCGCTGACCCGTCGTTGCGGACTGGGCCGCGTGCTCTCGCGGTTCACCGCCCCGGATGCCGGGAACGAGGTGACCGTGATGGGCCTGACCTTCCCCTCGCCCTTCGGGCTGGCCGCCGGCTTCGACAAGGGGGCCACGGGAGTTCACGCCCTCACCGATCTGGGCTTCGGCCACGTGGAGGTCGGCACGGTCACGGGGCATGCTCAGCCCGGCAACCCCCGCCCCCGCCTGTTCCGGCTCGTGCGGGACCGCGCTGTGGTCAACCGGATGGGCTTCAACAACGACGGAGCCCAGGCGGTGGCTCCCCGCGTGGCGGCTGCGCTGCAGAGCCTGGCGCAGGAGGCGGCCCGGACCGGGCGGCGTCGTCCCGTGGTGGGCGTGAACATCGGCAAGACCAAGGCGGTGGAGCTGGAGCACGCCACCGAGGACTACGTGCGCAGCACGCGCTTGCTGGCCCCCTACGCGGACTACCTGGTGGTCAACGTGTCCTCGCCCAACACCCCCGGGCTGCGTCAGCTCCAGGAGCTGGACTCCCTCCGGCCGTTGCTGCGTGCCGTGCGCGCCGAGGCGGACCGTGTCACCTCCCGGCGGGTGCCGCTGCTGGTGAAGATCGCCCCGGACCTGGCGGACGAGGACGTGCTCGCCGTGGCGGACCTGGCCATGGACCTCGGGCTGGACGGCATCGTGGCCACCAACACCACGATCGCCCGTGACGGGCTGGGACTGACCACGGAGCAGGACGAGGTCGTGCGCTGCGGTGCCGGTGGCCTGTCGGGTGCCCCGCTGCGTCGGCGCTCCCTCGAGGTGCTCCGGCTGCTGAAGGCGCACGTGGGGGACCGTCTGGTGCTCGTCTCGGTGGGCGGTGTCACCACGGCGGAGGACGTCGTGGAGCGCCTGGATGCTGGTGCCTCCCTCGTGCAGGGGTACACCGCGTTCCTCTACGAGGGGCCGTTCTGGGCCGCACGGATCAACAAGGGCCTGCGGCGCGCGGCCCGGCGCACCACCCGCTGATCGTCGCCGCCCCGGCGAAGGACAGGGGCCCGGACCACCACCGTGGTCCGGGCCCCTGTCGTTCGAGTTCGGGCGTCACTCGGGACGTTCGCCCCGCCGCACCTGCGGCTTGGGAAGGCGCAGCCGGCGGATCGTGAACGCTCGCATGGACGCGTACCAGCGTGTGCCCCGCTGCACGGTGCCGAACTTGCGCTGCATGGCTTTGTGCATGCGCTGGGACATGATCACGGCGTCGATGATGCTCAGCGCCACGTACCCGTACACGACCCAGATCAGGGTCATGGCCAGGGACTGCACCGGCAGGAAGAGGATGAGGAACACGAGCAGCAGGAAGATCAGCACGTACTCGCCCACGTTGAACCGGGCGTCCACCCAGTCGCGCGCGAAGCGGCGCTGGGGTCCCGCGTCCCGCGGACCCAGATAGCGCTCGTCCCCGGCGGCCATGCCGGCCTGGGCCTGCGCGCGGCGCTGGCGCTCGGCCTGCTTGGACTCCGCCTTGGCGGCCTTGCGGTCCTCGGGAACCAGGGGGCGACGACGCGCGGCCTCCTGCTCCCGGCGGGTGGGCGTGGGGCGGCCCTTGCGGCCGTCGGCGGGCTGCCCGCCGCGGTCCGGGGTCTCGGCGGCCTCGGTCACGGCCGTGGCGCGCACGGCGGTGGAACCCGTGGATTCTTCTGTCTTCCTGCGTCCAAACACCCGACCAGCCTAACGGAGTCCCGGGCGGGCTCCGCGCGTGCGACCTGCCACCTCGCGGTCGGCGCCGTTAGGCTGGGCCCATGAGCACAGACTTCACACGTCCCAGTTCCGACACCGTCGAGGCCCTCCGGGCGAGCGTGGAGAGCTCCCGCGCCACGCTGCTCGGCGAGCTCGGTGAACTCGTCGCGATTCCCGGCATCGCCTGGGACTCGTTCGACGCCGCCGACCTGGACCGCAGCGCCGAGGCCGTCGCAGCCCTCCTGCGCGGTCTGCCGTTCGACAGCGTGGAGGTGCTGCGCGTGCCGTCGCCGGACGACGCGGGCCACCCGGCCGTCGTCGCGCGCCGGGCCGCGGCTCCGGGGCACCCCACGATCCTGCTGTACGCCCACCACGACGTGCAGCCCCCGGGCAGGCGGGAGCTGTGGAACACCGAGCCCTTCGAGGCCGTGGAGAAGGACGGACGTCTGTGGGGTCGCGGCGCGGCCGACGACAAGGCCGGAGTGATGGCCCACGTCGGAGCGCTCCGGGCGTTCTTCGAGCACCACGGTGAGGAGCCCGGACTGGGAATCACCGTGTTCGTCGAGGGTGAGGAGGAGGCCGGCTCGCCCGGTTTCGAGGCCTTCCTGGCGGCCCACAAGGACAAGCTCGCCGCGGACGTCATCGTGATCGCGGACTCCGCCAACTGGGAGGTCGGCGTCCCCGCCCTGACCACCACGCTGCGCGGCGTCGTCGGTGGGATCGTGGAGATCAGCGCGCTGGACCACGCGGTGCACTCCGGCATGTTCGGCGGTCCCGTCCTGGATGCGCCCACGCTGCTGTCCCGACTGATCGCCACGCTGCACGACGACGACGGTGCCGTGGCCGTGGCCGGGCTGCTGAGCGAGGACGCCACGGACGTGGACTACGACGAGGCCCGCTTCCGCGCGGACGCCGGCGTGCTCGACGGCGTGCAGCTGGCCGGGCGCGGCTCCATCTCCTCCCGGATCTGGACCCAGCCCGCCATCTCCGTGACCGGCATCGACGTCACGGACGTGGACCACGCCTCCAACACGATCGCGGCCAGCGCCCGCGCCAAGCTCAGCCTGCGCGTGGCCCCCGGGCAGGACCCCAAGGAAGCCGCCGAGGCACTGCGCACGCACGTGCTGGAGCACGCTCCGCTCGGTGCGCACGTGACGTTCGAGGTCGAGGAGGCCGGGCCGTCGTTCCGCGCGGACGACACCGCCGTGAGCTCGCAGATCGCGCTGTGGGCCTTCGAGCAGGCCTGGGGACGTCCGGCCGTGACCGCCGGGATGGGCGGATCGATCCCGTTCACCGCCACGCTCACGGAGGCCTACCCGGACGCGCAGATCCTGATCACCGGCATCGAGGACCCGGACACGCGCGCCCACAGCGCCAACGAGTCCCTGCACATCGGGGACTTCCTGCACGCCGTGACGGCCGAGGCCCTGGTCCTCACCGCCCTCGCCGAACAGGGGCGCGGCGCAGCGGAATGATTCCGCGCACCACCGCGTTCCACCCGCAGAACCGTTGAACCGCACTCAGGGGTAGGCCCCCGGGTCGCACAGAAAGCGAGCACCATGAGCGTCACCACGGACAACGAGACCACCCAGGACCTGCCCGCCCACGAGGTCCTGCTCACCGACAACGCCGCGCAGAAGGTCCGGGACCTCCTCGAGCAGGAGGGCCGCACGGACCTGCGCCTGCGCGTCGCGGTGCAGCCCGGCGGCTGCTCCGGGCTGATCTACCAGCTGTACTTCGACGAGCGGGTCCTGGACGGGGACCACCTCCGCGACTTCGGCGGCGTGGAGGTCATCGTGGACAAGATGAGCGTCCCGTACCTCAGCGGCTCCACCGTGGACTTCGAGGACACCATCTCCAAGCAGGGCTTCTCGATCGACAACCCCAATGCGCAGGGTTCCTGCGCGTGCGGGGACAGCTTCCACTAGGACCACGCCGTCGCGAAGGGGTGCGCAGGGCCTGACGGGCCCGGCGCACCCCTTTTCCGTGCCCGCACACCTCGGCCACGGCACCCCGTGACGCCCCCGCGCCGGCTCCACCGGGCGAGCGGACCCCTGCCCCCGCACGCGCACGACGACGCCGCGTGGCCCGGGGGAGCGGGACACCGCCCCGTGGCGGGCACGACACGGCGCGCTGACACAGAGTCAGCACATCGAGGGGGTGAGGGGTAAGCTTCCCAGGGAGAACCATTAACGGGCAACGTGTCCTCTGTGCCCACGCGCAGGACCGACGCCGAGCCCACGTACAGAAGAGGAAGGGCCGTCTGTGAGTTCGCAAACTCGAACCGGCAGCCGCCGCGGTCGGAAGCTGAAGCTCTCGGCAGTGGCAGTCCTGGCGACGATCTCGCTCACCGCGTGCTCGGAGCAGGTCGAGGTGGGCTTCCTGCCCACCGAACGTGGCACCACCGACAACGCCGATCTGATCATGGACCTGTGGATCGGCTCGTGGGTCGCGGCCCTGGCCGTCGGTCTCGTCGTGTGGGGCCTCATGCTCTGGTGCATGGTGGCCTACCGCCGGCGCAAGAACGAGACGGGCTACCCTCGCCAGCTCGCGTACAACGCGCCGCTGGAGATCTTCTACACCATCGTCCCGATCGCCATGATCGTGACCCTGTTCTTCTTCTCCTTCCGCGCCCAGACCGAGATCACGGACCGCTTCGAGAACCCGGACACCAAGATCCAGGTCTACGGCAAGCAGTGGGCGTGGGACTTCAACTACGTGGACGACGACGTCCACTACCAGGGCGTCCAGGCACACCTCACCGGTGAGCCGGGCGTCGAGGAGACGCTGCCCACCCTCTACCTCCCCGCCAACAGCGAGGTGGAGCTGGAGATCACCTCCCGTGACGTCATCCACTCGTTCTGGGTCCCGGCCTTCCTTGAGAAGATCGACATGATCCCGGGCCGCACCAACTACATGAGCTTCACCACCGGCCACGAAGGCACCTTCGCCGGCAAGTGCGCGGAGCTGTGCGGTGAGTACCACTCGGAGATGCTCTTCAACGTGGCCGTCGTGAGCCAGGAGGAGTACGACGCCCAGATGCAGAAGCTGCGCGACGAGGGCAACACCGGCCTCGTGGGCGACGAGTACAACCGCAATCCCAATCAGAACGCAACCTCCAACAACTAGGGGATAGGCAATGTCTACGCTCGAATATTCGCGGGACGACGCGGCAGCAGCCGCACCCCGCGTTGTCCCACGCTCCAAGGGCCGGGTGATCGTCAACTGGCTCACCTCCACGGACCACAAGACGATCGGGTACATGTACCTGATCTCCTCGTTCATCTTCTTCTGCGCGGGCGGCGTCATGGCGCTGCTCATCCGCGCCGAGCTCTTCCAGCCCGGCATGCAGATCCTGGAGACCAAGGAACAGTACAACCAGCTGTTCACCATGCACGGCACGATCATGCTGCTGATGTTCGGCACCCCGCTGTTCATCGGCTTCGCCAACGTCATCGTGCCCCTGCAGCTGGGCGCACCGGACGTGGCGTTCCCGCGACTGAACGCGCTGTCGTTCTGGTTCTTCCTGTTCGGCTCGCTGATCGCGGTGTCGGGCTTCCTCTCCCCACAGGGCGCCGCCTCCTTCGGCTGGTTCGCCTACGCGCCCTTGAACAGCACCACGTTCAGTCCGGGTGTCGGTGGTGACCTCTGGGTCTTCGGCCTCGGCCTGCAGGGCTTCGGCACCATCCTCGGTGCGGTCAACTTCATCACCACCATCGTGTGCATGCGCGCGCCCGGCATGACCATGTGGCGCATGTCCGTGTTCACCTGGACCACGCTGATCACCTCCATGCTGGTCATCATGGTCTTCCCGCCGCTGGCCTCCGCGCTGTTCGCGCTGGGCATGGACCGTCGCCTGGGTGGCCACATCTTCGACCCGGAGAACGGTGGCGCCATCCTGTGGCAGCACCTTTTCTGGTTCTTCGGCCACCCCGAGGTCTATGTGCTCGCGCTGCCGTTCTTCGGCATCGTCTCGGAGATCATCCCAGTGTTCTCCCGCAAGCCGATCTTCGGGTACAAGGGCCTGGTCTTCGCCTCCATCGCGATCGCGGCCCTGTCCGTGACCGTGTGGGCACACCACATGTACGTCACCGGTGCCGTGGCCCTCGGGTTCTTCTCCTTCATGACCATGATGATCGCGGTCCCCACCGGCGTGAAGTTCTTCAACTGGATCGGCACCATGTGGCAGGGATCGCTCACCTTCGAGACGCCCATCCTGTGGGTGCTGGGCTTCCTGTTCACGTTCCTGTTCGGTGGTCTGACCGGCATCATCCTGGCCACGCCGCCGCTGGACTTCCACGTGTCGGACACCTACTTCGTGGTCGCGCACTTCCACTACGTGATCTTCGGAACCATCGTGTTCGGCATGTTCGCCGGCTTCTACTTCTGGTGGCCCAAGTTCACCGGCAAGATGCTCAACGAGCGGATCGGCAAGATCCACTTCTGGCTGCTGTTCGTTGGCTTCCACATGACCTTCCTGATCCAGCACTGGCTGGGCGTGGACGGCATGCCCCGCCGGTACGCGGACTACCTGCCCGAGGACGGGTTCACCTGGATGAACCAGTTCTCCACCATCGGCTCCATGCTGCTGGGCGTGTCCATGATTCCGTTCTTCTGGAACGTGTACACCACCCACCGCAATGCCAAGAAGGTGGAGGTGGACGACCCGTGGGGCTTCGGCGGTTCCCTCGAGTGGGCGACCTCTTGCCCGCCCCCGCGCCACAACTTCACCTCGCTGCCTCGGATCCGTTCCGAGCGTCCCGCGCTGGATCTCCACCACCCGGAGCTCTCCGCGTTCTCGAGCCAGCAGTATGATGCCGAGACCCCCCTGGTCGGCGGCAGCGGAAGGAACGGACGATGAGCACGACTATCAAGACCTTCCTGATGCTCGGTGTCTTCTGCACCGTGGTCGGGTTCGTGTACGGCTACGTCACGGACTTCCAGGAGCTCGCCGGTTTCCCGGCTCTGCTGGCGGTCGCGGCCATGAGCTTCATGCTCGTGGTGTACCTCTGGCTCGTCCAGCGCTCCACCGGGGGCACGCTCCCGGAGGACCGCGAGGACGGCGAGATCGTGGAGATGTCCGGCGAGTACGGCGCCTTCTCCCCGTGGAGCTGGTGGCCGCTGCTGCTCGGCCTCGGTTGCGCGCTGTTCGTAACCGCTCTGGCCATCGACTGGTGGATCGTGGGACTTGCTGTCCCCGTGGCACTGCTCGGTCTGCTCGGACTCGTGTTCGAGCACAGCCGTGGGGACCACGCCCACTGAGGTCAGGCGTTTGAGGTTTACTCAAGGAGCCCGCACCATCTTCGGATGGTGCGGGCTCCTTCACGTTCACGGTCGTTATCCGTACGGCTGCATCGGGGCTGTCCGTCGACCGCTTACCCCGAGCAGGCCTCGTGACGTCAGGACCGGCTCCGTGGAAGTGAAAGGGGAGGGGGAAGGCAGACCGGCACCGGGTTATCCACCGGGCAGCCACTCGGGGACCCGTCCGTGGGAGTCTGCGCCTGTGATGAGGCCACGGATGATGGGTCCCCACGGAGAGGCTCGTACCGGCGTCCGTGTGGCCCGTGGAGCCATGTTGGCCCCTCCTAGCCTGAACCGGGCGTCCTGCAGCGCCTGAGCGCGTTCTGAAGGCCCCGTGCCTCATCGTCAGACGGTTCTCTCACCCGTCTCCTCTAGGTCCATGACCAGAGGTTGCCACCGTGTCCCGCATCCTAGTGCGCCAGAGGCCACGTCGGGCGGTGCACGATGTCTCTCGGTACCTCGGCTCCCCGGCACTTCGGGAGCTCGATGACCGGCCCCACGATGGCCCGACCGCTCGGCAGCCCGATGGATCGATAGACCCATAGGCCGGCAACTCGGGAACCTCATCAACCGCCAGTTAGGCAACCCGGCTGCGACGGTTCTGATCCGTCCGGCACGCACAGGGCTGGAGCTTTCGCGGTACAGGCTCCGACTGCCTCAGCAGAACGCTGAAGGCGCTGCGCTTCGTCCGTAGTCGGCGTGCCTGGGCGACGAGGCGCAGTGGACCGTACAGCGGGGGAATCGGACCCCGCAGACCCGCGGCGTCAAGCGCAGGGGAGAAGTATGAGCGCCTGACCGAGTGGTGGGGCCCGTGCAGGGCGGTCGTGCCCATGAGTTCGTGGATTGCTCTCTGAGGCCCCCAGGGCGCGCCCGTGCATGCCCATGCTGCGAAACTCTTCCCAACCAGCGGGGATCTCGACAGGAGGTTGGGGAGTGATCCCCTGCCTCCATGGCTCCTGCCCTCTGGCCGGCGATGTTCCTCGTGACGCGAGGACTAGCGTCGATGCGCTGGGAGGTCAGCTTTCCTCCTCCGTGACGTGGAGGCCAGCGTCGATGAGCTGGGGGGGCGGCTGTTGTACTCCGCAATGTGCGGGCCCGCTTTAGTCAGCTGGGGGCCGGCTCTCATCCTCTGTGACGCGAAGGCCAGGTTCAGTGAGCTGGAAGGCTTACTGCCGTGGGCCCCCTAGCCGGCGGTACGGCCGGGGCACGCCGTTCCATCCGCGCTGGAGCGCGCGGTCGTGGTGACCCCAGGTGGCTGGTGGCAGTCCGGCAGGGGCGCGGTGCGTCCCGACCGAGCGCATGGGTGCGTCCGGGCCGGGGCGTGGTGTCGGCGCGTGGGGACAACATCCGATGAAGCCCGGCGCTGCGGGCGTGGCAGTCTCGTGGCCTCTGCCGAAGTTTGCACCGCGGAAGATCCTCTATGACCAGACCAGCACCTACCCTCCGCGGTGGCGTCTCAAGAATCTGCAGACAGAGAGAGGGCCCGTGGAGATCCGAAGATCTCCACGGGCCCTCAGCCAAACGGGTGCTGGCCCTTATCTGGCTACTTCTCGATCTGCGCCGAGTGCGATCCGGCGCCCACGGACACCGGCTCCTCACCGTGGTGACCGTGTGCGGCCTCAAGCTCCGCCGGAGTCACGGGGGCCACACGGTCCTCGAAGAAGAACCGGCTCAGGCGGCCACGCATCTTCTCGGAGGACGTGATCTTGCCCTTCGCGTTCGCACGGGCGGGCTGCACCTGACGGTCCTCGAAGTCCACCAGCTTGTAGCGGCGGTACTCGTCGAGCGGTTCGTGGACCTCCACGAACTCACCGTGGGGGAGCGCCTGGATGCGACCGGACTCGCGGCCGTGCAGGACGATCTCGCGGTCCTTGCGCTGCAGCGACAGGCAGAACCGGCGCACGATGATGAACGCCAGGATGGGGCCGAGGAAGTACAGCGCGCGCAGCCAGTAGATGACGTCGTTCACGGCCAGGTGGAAGTGGGTCGCGATGAGGTCACCGGAGGCGGCAATCATCTGGACGGCGTAGAACGTCACGCCTGCCGCACCAACGGCCGTGCGGAACGGCGCGTTGCGGGGACGGTCCAGGATGTTGTGCACGCGGTCGTCGCGGGTCACCCAGCGCTCGATCCACGGCCACGCGAACATGGCACCGAACATGGCGGCCATGGGAATCAGCGGCAGCAGGATGGCCAGGGGGAGGACGATCCCGAAGATGTCCACCTCCCAGGAGAAGGGCCACGAGCCGGGCATGAGGCGCAAGCCACCGTCGGAGAAGCCCATGTACCAGTCAGGCTGCGAGCCGGCCTGCACGGGGGAGGGATCGTAGGGACCGTAGTTCCAGATCGCGTTGATGGTGGTGGTGCCGGCCATCAGCGCCAGGATGCCGAAGACGATGAAGAAGAACCCACCGGCCTTGGCCGCGTAGACCGGGCCCACGGGGAAGCCCACCACGTTGTCCTCCGTGCGCCCCGGGCCGGGGAACTGGGTGTGCTTGTGCACGACCACCATGAAGAGGTGGACCACGATCATCATGAGGATGAGCGCGGGGATGATCAGCACGTGGACGATGTACAGGCGGCCGATGATCGCGTCACCCGGGAACTCGCCGCCGAACATGAACATCGAGATGTAGGTGCCCACCACGGGGATGGACTTGGCGATGGCATCGGCAATGCGCAGGCCGTTTCCGGAGAGCACGTCGTCCGGGAGGGAGTAGCCGGAGAAGCCGGCCACGATCGCCAGGATGAACAGCACGCAGCCCACGACCCAGTTCAGCTCACGGGGGCGACGGAAGGCACCGGTGAAGAACACGCGGAGCATGTGCACGGACAGCGCCATCACGAAGAGCAGCGCGGACCAGTGGTGCAGCTGGCGCAGGAACAGCCCGCCGCGGATGTCGAAGGAGATGTCCAGGGTGGAGGCGTACGCGCCGGACATCTCCACGCCCTGCATGGGCACGTAGCTGCCGGTGTACTCGGTGGACGTCATGGTCGGGTCGAACCACAGGGCCAGGAACGTGCCGGACAGCAGCAGAATGACGAAGCTGTACAGCGCGACCTCGCCGAACATGAAGGACCAGTGGTCGGGGAAGACCTTCCGGCCGAACTCCTTCACGATCGAGGAGCCGCCCACGCGGGTGTCCACGAAGTTGGCGATGCGCCCGGTGTGAGTGGTGGGACGGTATTCGAAGTCAGTAGATGTGGACATCAGTTCGCCTCATCCTGCATGTCTTTGACGGCGAAACCGCGCTGGGAGTAGGTGGGTCCCACGGGTTCGTGGAAGTCGCTACGGGCAACGAGGTAGCCGTCGGAATCAACGGAAATGGGCAGCTGCGGCAGGGGGCGGGACGCCGGGCCGAAGATGACCTCACACTCGTTCGTGAGGTCGAACGTGGACTGGTGGCACGGGCACAGCAGGTGGTGCGTGTGCTGCTCGTACAGGGCGATGGGGCAGCCCACGTGGGTGCAGACCTTCGAGTAGGCGAAGATGCCGTCCACGTTCCAGTCCTTGCGGTCCTCGGACACGTTGACCTGGTCCGGGTCCAGACGCATGAGGAGCACCACAGCCTTGGCCTTCTCGTCGAGGTAGCCCTCTTCGTGGCCGAGGCTCGTGAGGTTCTCGGGGATCACGTGGAACGCGGAGCCCAGGGTGACGTCCGAGGCCTTGATGGGGGTCCCGGAGGGGTCGCGCACCAGACGGACGCCCTCGTCCCACATGGTGTGGCGCAGAACCTTGAGGTCGGTGGGGCCGAGGTCCTTGAGCAGTCCGACGAAGGGGAGGGGCATCAGGACGGCCGCACCGATCAGGGTGTTGCGCAGCAGGGGACGACGCTTCACACCGGACTCGTCGTAGATCGTGTTGAGGATGCTCTGCGCCTCGGCGCGCTGCTCCTCGGTGCGGATGTCGTGACGCATCTCCACGATCTCGTGGTCGGGCATCAGGGTGCGGGCCCAGTGGACCACGCCGATGCCGATGCCGAACATTCCGAGCGCGATGCCCAGGCCCAGCAGCAGGTTCTGCAGGCGCAGCTGGGAGGTGGGCTCGGTGTTCACCGCGTCGTACAGCGGGCCGTCCACGCGGACGCCGAAGTACCCCACGAAGAAGATCACGGAGCCGATGATGGAGAGCAGGAACAGCAGGACAACCTGGTGCTCGGCTCGCTTGGCCGCCTTGGGGTCTACGTCCGTCACACGGGGACGGTGCGGGGGAAGCCCCGGATTGGGGAACTGATCCAGGTCCGCTCCGTCCGAGGTGACAACCGCCCCGCTCTTGTGGGGAGTGCCGTCACGATGGTCGCCCATGTGGTCCCTCATTCTTCTCTTGGTGCTGTGAATAGTGTCTTGGGTGCCGGCTCGGGGCCGACGGGTGCTCTCAGGCGGAGCGGGAGGTCAGCCAGACGGTGAAGCCGATCACCACGACCAGGCCGATGGTCCAGATGAAGAGGCCCTCGGAGACGGGGCCCAGCGAACCGAGGCTGAAGCCGCCCACCGTGGTGTTGTTGTCGAGGGTCTTGAGGTACGTGATGACGTCCTGCTTCTCCTCGGGGGTGATGTTGGCGTCGTTGAACACCGGCATGTTCTGCGGGCCGGTCTGCATGGCCTCGTAGATGTGCTTCTCGCTGACGCCCATGAGGGAGGGAGCGTACTTGCCGCGCGTCAGCGCGCCGCCCTGGCCCGCAGCGTTGTGGCACATTGCGCAGTTGGCCAGGAAGACCTTGGCGCCGTTGGCGGAGTCGCCCTCCGCGATGTCGAGGTACTCCTCCTCGGGAACCGTGGGGCCGGCGCCGAGGGAGGCGACGTACGCCGCGAGCTGGTCGGTCTGCTCCTGGCTGAACTGCTCGGGCTTGACCGGGGCCTGGGGGCCCTGCATCTGCATGGGCATGCGGCCAGTGCCGACCTGGAAGTCAACGGCGGCGGCGCCAACGCCGATCAGGGACGGGCCGGAGTCGCTGCCCTGGGCCTGCATGCCGTGGCACGTGGAGCAGTTGGCCTGGAAGAGCTTCTCGCCCTCCTGGACGTCCTGAGCCGAGTAGCTGGTGGTCTCGGCCTTGGCTTCATTGGTGGTTGTGGCAACTGCGTAGAGTCCACCGGTCAGAAGCAAAGCCATGACCAGCAGCGCGAGGGCTGCCAGAGGATGGCGGCGCTTTTGTGAGAGTGCCTTCACGTCAAACGTTCCTTTTACTCGGTTCTAGATCAGGGAGGGGCGGATGGTCCGGAGGTGGACTACTTGATGAAGTAGACCAGGAAGAACAGGACGATCCAGACCACGTCGACGAAGTGCCAGTAGTAGGACACCACGATGGCCGAGGTGGCCTCGTAGTGGCCGAAGCGCTTGGCGACGAAGGCGCGGCCGATGATGAAGAGGAATGCAATCAGACCGCCGGTCACGTGCAGCGCGTGGAAGCCGGTGGTGATGTAGAAGGCAGAGCCGTAGGCGCTGGCCGAGATGGTGACGCCCTCGGCCACCAGGGAGGCGTATTCGTAGACCTGCACGGACACGAAGACGGCACCCATGAGGAAGGTCAGCGCGAACCACTCGGTGAGGCCCCACTTGGAGACCTGGAACAGGCCGCCGGTGCGCCGGGGCTGGAGCCGCTCGGCGGCGAACACGCCGAACTGGCACGTCACGGAGCTGAGCACGAGGATCAGGGTGTTGACCGACGCCATGGGGACGTTGAGCACTTCGGTGTTCTCCGCCCACACCTCGGGTGAGGTGGCGCGCAGCGTGAAGTACATGGCAAAGAGTCCGGCGAAGAACATCACTTCGGAGGACAACCACACGATGGTGCCCACGGAGGTGAGGTTGGGGCGAGTGATGCTCGCACCCACCGGTTTGGCTGGGGTATGAGTCGCAGTTGTCACAGAGACATTATGTCGCCAAAACTTCCGGCGGACCAACCATCTGGGCCTCGGGGGCCCACCGTGTCGCAGCATCGGGCCGGCGGGGGAGGGCTGTTGGGGGCCGC
>NZ_JASDCY010000024.1:0-35923 GCF_030407675.1 Kocuria sp. APC 4018
GCTCATTGCGCGCCCTCCTTGCTCGCGGCGAGGCTGTCCAGCACACCCTGAAAGTCCGGAGCCTCGTCCTTGCTCGTGCTCGTGGCGGTGACCAGGACCACCGTGGCACCGTTGTGGACCACGGCGCACGGGCCCGTGGCCTTCTGCTCCGTCTTGATGGCCACGCAGCTCTTGCCGGTGAACCCGCCACCCCCGGACACGCTTCCGCCGTCGAACGCGGCGGAGGTGCCGTCGAGCGCCTGCTGGCGCAGCACGCGGTCCGCGGTGGTGTCGAAGTTCTGGCTGCCGTCCACCACCGACAGCGTCAGCTCCTGATCCTGCTCCGCCCGGGTGAACGTCACCGAGGTGCGGCTCGTGGACGGGCTCGTGCTCCACCCCTCGGGCGCCCGGAACGTCACCGTGGTGCCCGCCGTGCTGTCCAGGGCACCCTGCTCGTGGGCCCCCACGGTCAGCTGCGGTGCGGGCACGGCGTGCGAGACCGCTGCGGGAACCGCCCACGTGCACGCCGTCATGACGGCGAGCACCGCGGCGGATGTTTTGTGCGTCACTTTCATTTCCGCGTATCTTTCTCCCTCACGACAAGGACACGTGACGATATCATGGAAATGCGAGGGCAATTGTTTTCCTGTGACCTCCGTCAAACATTTTGTTTATGCAGGAGAACTAAACAACGCTAAAAGCCCATGTCGGATTAGTGGCCACGCCCGAATTGTTCTGCAGGAGTGGTGCAGAACACGCGTGGTGGGCCGCGCCGACAGCGCTCCCGGACTCAGCCGGCGGCCTCGGCTCGGGCGCGCTCGGCCCCACCGCGGGTCCAGGCCCGGGCGGAGAGACTCGTGAGCGCGTACACCGTGAGCAGGTCCACGGACGCGGACAGCAGGGCTCCCGCGGTGGGACGGCCGCCCTGGAAGAACGCGATCATCTGGAAGATCTGGGAGAAGGTGACCAGCGCGATCATGATGAGTCGCGAGCGCTGGCTGCCCTGGAACGTGCGCCACCCGAGGAACAGGATGGCTCCCAGCATCAGCGCCAGGAGGACCACCATGAACGTCACCACGGCCACGCCCAGTCCCTGCGGCTCGCCGTCCAGTTGGAGGTCGCTCGTGAGCTCACCGGGGTGCAGCACCAGATCCAGCACGAGGGCCAGGGTGGAGAGCACGGTGAGCGCCCAGGCGGCAACGATCGAGAAGGGCCTGCGGGCGACGTCCTGGAGCACGTCGTCCGCAGAGGTCGCACGGTCGGTGGCCCGCCCTGCCTGCGCCGGCGTGGTGGGCCCCACCGCACGGTCGTACGTCCCGGCGGCGAGCCACTGCACGCGGTGGCCACCCGGCAACGGCCACCCCTCGGGGCAGGGCCAGAAGCGGATGTGGTGGCGCTGGGCGGCGTTGCCGTCCACTTCCTGCTGGTACGCGAACTCCTGGACCTTCCCGAACAGCAGCAGGGGGCTCACCGGCGCCTCGGGATAGCTCTTGCGGGTCACGGACGACTTCACGATCCCCCAGCTCGACCCGATCGTGATGGGATCCGCGAGCGTCCACCCGGCCGCCCGCATGGCCGTGTGGGTCTGATCCCGTGAACCGTTGACCGCGAGGTTCACGGGATCTCCGAGCAGCCCGTCCGGGGTCACGGTGCGCCCGATGAAGTAGGAGGGCACGTAGATGGCCGTGAGCGTGCGGTGCAGCCGGGGAAGCGCCAGGTACGCCATGACCCCCCAGAAGACGATGCTGTAGCCCAGCAGCGTCCACCCGTCGTCCACGCTGCGCAGGATCACCACCGCGAACACGAAGACCAGCACCATCCGGTGACTGCTCGTTCCCATCCGGCCTGACCCCACTTCGGGGGACCACTCCACCAAAGTGTGGGCGAGTGCTCCCGGGCCCGGGCCGGGGCGGGGAAGTTAGGCTGGCACAGTACACACGGCGTGGCGCCCGCGGCACCGCTCAGGGGAGAGACGGTGGACGCCCACGGGGCGCAGCGCCGCACGTCTTTCGGGGGAGAGTTCATTGTTCAGCTTCTCAGGTCCGGGCCGCCCGTTGCGGTCCATGATCGGCACGTCGTCCCGCGCAGCCACCGCCCGCGCGAGCAGCCCGGACGAGGGCGTGGGCCACGGCTGGATCCCTGCAGGGGAGCGCTGGCTCGCGGTGGACGTCCACGAGCCCTCGGCCCCCGCGCGCGGTGCCACGGTCGTGGTGGCCGCCCCTCCGGGCCGGGAACGGGTCACGATGACCCGCACGGTGCTCCACACGGCGCGGGCTCTCGCGGCGGACGGCTGGCGAGTGGTGCGGTTCGACTGGTCCGGGACCGGGCAGAGCCCCTGCCTGGACGAGGCCTGCGACGCCCGGTGCTGGGCCGAGGACGTGCGCGCGGTGCGGGAATGGGCGGGCGGCGGGCACCCGGTGCACGGTGTGGCCTTCAGCGTGGCGGGGGCTCTCATGGCCGCGGACGAGGACCACGGCTGGGCCCAGCGGATCCTGCTGGCCCCCGTGTCCGGGAAGCAGTGGCTGCGCCACCAGAGTGCGCTGCGGCGGATGGCCGGCGCGGACCTGCCCCCGCGCGTCACGGAGGGAACGGAGCTGCTGGACCTGCAGCTGACCTCTGAGGGCGCCTCAGCAGTGAAGGCCGTGCCCGCCCCTGCGGAGGATGCCGCACGAGGCCTCCGGGTGCTCGGCGAGGATCTCACCGGTCCCCTCCCCCTCGACGTCCACCCCCGAGCAGCCACGGTGCCGGAGGGTCTGACGAGCACGGTGACCCGAGCACTGGCCGAGCACGCGCCGGCGCGCGGTGCGTCCACCCGGCAGGACGACGCCGGGGGCGAACCCGTCCGGTGCCTCACACTGGACGTCCACGGCACCGCGGTCCGTGTGTCCCGCGCCACCGTGGGACACGGCGAGCGCCCCGCGATCCTCACGGAACCCGTGGAGCGGGCGGCCGAGGCACCGGGCCTCGCCCTGGTCTCCCCTGGTTCGGACGCCATGGAGACCGCGAGCGGGCTGTGGTTGCGCACCGCGCTTCTGTCCTCGGGTCGCGGTGCCGTGTGCCTGCTGGCCGAGCGCACGGACACCGGCGAGCTGGTGGACGCCACCCTGGCCCGCAACTCGAACCCCTACGCCCGGCACACCGTGGTGGAGTGCCGCGAACTCGTCACGCGGCTCGCGGACCTCACGGACGGGCCTCTCACGGCGGCGGGCATCTGCCTGGGCGCGTGGGGACTCGTGGCGGCGGCCCCGGAGCTTCCGCGGGCGGTCGCCGAGCGGCTGACCTTGCACGTGGTCAACAACGTGGCGTGGCAGCGGGAGCCGTGGCGGTACTGGCGCCAGGGTCTGCGCAGCGGGCCCCTGGCACCCCGGCTCCCGGGGGAGGAGTCACCCGCGCCCGAGGCCGCCCCGGAGCAGGGCGCACCCGCCCCCCGTTCGCCGGGACGGGTGCTCATCTCCCGCGCGGGCAGCGTGGGCCGGACCGTGGTGCGCGGCACGCGGGCCAGGGCCCACGCGGCGTCGCCCGGGATCAACTCGCTCGCCGCCACCGTGGGCATCATCGACGTCCCGCAGCCCGCGCTGCGGCGGCTGGCCCGGATTCCGGGTCTCACCGTCAAGGCGGTCTTCGGGCCCGCCGACGCCGCGCACTGCCACGTCACCGCCGCGCAGCAGGACGGGCGGTCCGCCCTGGTGCTGCTGGAGCCGCTGGACCACTCGGTGTTCGCCACGGCCTCCCGGGACACCCTGGCCCGCTACATCGTGGACGAGACCACGGCGCTGGGGCCCACTGGGCACTGACCGGGGCGCGGGCGGCACCACCGCCCGCGCCGGACGCGCAGACAACGAACGGCGGGACCCTGCAGGGTTCCGCCGTTCGGGCACTGCGGGGCATGTCCGGACAGGCTCCGGGCGCCGTGCGGCATGAGCTTCCTGAGAGCGTCCCCGGACGCGGGGCGGTCCCCTGCAAGCGGCTCAAGGCCGTGGAGATCACCCCGGAGCGCCCACGGACTTGGGGCGGTTCCGCGGTCTCCGCCGTAAGCACCGCCGCCCGACGAGCGCCGCCCCCACCGGGCGGCCTCAGCCGCCCTCCACGACCACGGGCATGGCACCCAGTGCCCGCACGCGTGCGTCCCGCCGCACGGCAGCCGTGACGGCACCGCTCACCGGCAGGTGCGCCGTCTCACCGGGCAGCACGTGCACGTAGCCGTCCTCGGCCACCGCCTCCCCCGCCGAGAACGCGCCGGAGGCCGGGAGGTCCAGCGCCACGAACCGGGCCAGCCCCGTGGCCGTGACCGCGACCCGCCAGGCACCGTCCTCCGCACGCTCCCACCGTGCGGCGAGGTCCGGGTCACCCGGGGCGTCCCTGCGGGGCCCGCCGCTGAGGTGCGTGTCCCGCGCGAGCACGCGGCCGGCGTCGTCGAGCAGCACGGCGGAGACCGCCTCGTACGCGCGCTCCCCGAAGCCGTAGGCGTGGTCCAGGTCCCGGAACGTGCCGTCCGCGAGGTCCGCGCGCAGCGTGTACTCGCCGTGCGCGGGCACCTCCACGGGGACCTCCAGCGGCGCCTGGCAGCCCCCGCGGACCGTGGCCACGGTCAGCCGCACGGTCGCGGTGAGGGGGTGGGCGGCGTCGTTGAAGACGTGCAGGGGCAGGCCGTCCCCGCCCGCGGGCACGAAGCACAGGGCCACGGGCGCGCACGCCCGCCGCATCCCGTACCACGCGGCGGTGGGCCGGCCGGTCACGTCCAGCACGCCCCACCCCGCCCCGGGTGCCGTGGACATCGCCGAGAGCACGAGAGCTCCCCGGCACGCGGACGTGGCCGCGCGCCACTGCGCGAAGGTCCGCTGGAACACGTGGGCGAGGGCGGCACGCTCCAGATCGAGCCGCGCGCCGTGGTCCGCCGGGGCGCCCTGCGGTGCCGGCCGTGCGGGACGCGCGAGGCCCGCGTCGGGATCGCTGTCCCGGTCCAGGAAGAGCCGGTGGACGTAGAGCCGCGTGGTGTCCTCGAAGGTCCACCCGGCGCCGGGATCGTGGGCCAGACCCTGCCGCCAGGCGTGGGCGGAGCCGGTGCCGTCCAGCGGTGCGTCCGTGCCGAACTGGGCCCGCACCACGGCCGGTTCGGGAGGCACCGCGAAGGCGAGGGACTCCGCGGCGAAGCGCACCCCGCGGGTCACGGCGTCCTCGACCGGACGCCCGTACGCCCCCACGCCGAAGTAGTGGCAGACGCCGTCCGCCGCGTCCACCGGGGAGCACGCCGGACGTTCCACCGACGACGCCGCCGCCTGCGCCGTCGGGACGCGATCCGCGCTGTTCGCCCGTGCTGCCACCGCTGGCGCCGTCCCGCCCGACGGGCCGGGCCCGCGCGAGGCCGCTGTTCCGCTCGTCGTGCCCTGGGCGGCGACCACCGCGGTTATCGAGGTGGCCCCGCGCGACGGCGCCCGGCCGCCCTCCCGCCCGCCGGCAGCGGGCAGGGACGGGAACCAGAGCCTGTGCGCCCGCTGCCGGGCGGCCTCCTGGGCGTGGCGCGCCGCGTCCAGGTCAGCGTCCGAGCACGGTGAGGACGGTACGACGACCACGTCCGCCCCCACCTCCCCCACCGCTGTGGGGATGTCCCGCACCAGCACCGGCGGAGTCCACTGCTCGGCGGGCCGCCCCGCGAGCACCGGCGCCTGGATGACCTCCGTGCCGCCGGAGAGCACCGCCGTGGAGGGGTGCGCGGCCAGCCGGGACGCCAGGGCACCCACCTCGGCGCGCAGACCCGCGCGCCAGGTCGGCTCGTCCGGAGGGTCCAGGGGACCGAGAGCAACGTCCTGCCACACCAGGATTCCCAGCTCGTCGCACGCCCGGTGGAACTCCTCGCCCTCATAGCAGCCGGTTCCCGGGATGCGGACCATGGTGGTGCCCGCGTCCCGCAGCCGCGCGAGGACCGCACGAACGCACTCGGGGGATGCCGCCACCTCGTACGGGTCGGCACCGGTCCACACCGCACCGCGCACGAACAACGGAATGCGGTTGATCCTCAAGGCCAGTCCGGGGTGCTCGGCATCGCGGGGTTCGGCCTCCAGCGTGCGGAAACCCACAGTCGCGGTGTGTTCCGCTCCCGCGGCACGCACCCGCACCGTGTAGCGGGACTGCCGGCCCATGCCGTGGGGCCACCACAGCTGGGGTCGGGGCACCGTGAGCCGCAGGGTGATGCATCCGTCACTGTCGGCGTCCGCCGTCGAGACCTCCTGCTCGCAGGACACCGGGGCGTCGGCGGTGTCCCCTACCGCCGCGACCTCCACGCGCACGCGGGCTGCCTCGCGTCCCCTCAGCAGGTCCGCCACGGCGCACCGCACGCCCACCACCCCGTCACCGTGCTCGTCCACGAGGGTGCGCACCGCGAACGGCTCCGCAGGCAGCGCGCGTGCAGCCGCGGGTGCGGAGGCGGCGTCGTCGCCAGGGCCCGGCTCGTCCCGGAGTGTGACGTGGGGCGCGCCGACCGGACGGGCGCGCGGACCGCCCCACGGTCCGATCACGGGTTCGGTACCCCTCGCTGCGGCGGCCTCGTCGTCCGTGCCCGGCGCTTGCGGGAGGGCGGCGTCGAGTGCGGAGACCGGACGCGCACTCAGCCCGCCCCACGGACCGATCACGGGACGGGCTCCCGGCCAGTCGATCGAGCCCACGAGAGGGGTGCGGCGCCAGCGCACCGAGCGGTCGGGGACCAGCGGCGAGAGCCAGCGGGCGCGCGGCCTCCGCGGTACCGGGACAGTGCTCAGCGGCAGCAGCCGGAGAGTGATGTCGCACCGGCCGGGCGGCAACTCCACCGGGACGTCCCACGGCAGGAAGGCCGTGTCCGAGACGTGGGCCTCCTCCCCGGCCACGAGCAGGCGGGCCACGGTGGCCACGCCCGTCGAGGTGAAGCGGTGGGGGCCGCCCGCGGTGGTGAGGCAGGTGCGGTACTCCCACACGGCGTCGGGCGCACCCGAGCGCAGGATCTGGTCCACGGCCTGCGCACCGAGCGCATCGCGCAGCGCACCGGTCACGGTGCCCGGGACACGCGCCGCGACGCCCCCCGTCAGCACCGCGGCCCACGCGGCGGAATCGTCCTCCGGGGCCGGAACCACCTCGCCGGGCAGGACGTCCTCCCCCGGCGTGGCGGCCACCCGGTGGGGAGCATCCGCCTCAGCGGCCGGGTCCACGCGGTGCAGCGTCCACGTGGCCCGGGCCAGGACGTCCTGCGCGGCAGGCATCACTCGCCCATGCCCACGGCGTCCCGCACGCTCCCCATCCCGGTGTCGTAGCCGGAGACGAAGGCCTGCGCGGACGCGTCCACCCGCGGGGTGCGGCCCGACGCCGCCCGGGCCAGCTGGAACTGCAGGGTCTTGGCGGCGGCCGCGGCCGCGTCCAGGGACTCCGCGGCGGCCCGCAGCTGCAGGGCGTCGAGGTCGCTCGGCCACTGCTCCGCTCCCTCGGCGAGGTAGCGGCACGCGTGGGCCGCGAGCCCCGCCGTGAGGCCGGCCTGGCGCGTGGTGGCGAAGGAGTAGACGTGGAAGTAGTCCATGCCGCGCCCGGCGAGCGCGGGCAGCTCCGCGCGGATGGCGGCCACGAGCCGCTGGGCCGGACTCGTGTCCGGGGCCCGGCGGACGTGGGCCCGCGCCAGCCCCGTGGCGCACTGCCAGAGCTCGCGCGGCTCGAGCCGGTGCACGTCCTGCGTCCGCACGAGCTCCACGTACGGGAACGGCACCGCGCCGGCGCGTGCCCCCGGGCCCAGCGTGTTCTCCAGGTCCTCCCCGGAGAGCACGTGCACGCCGTCGTTGTGCAGGTACACGAGCTCCCCCGCCACGGGGTCCAGCCGCAGCGGCACGATGGACGTCTTGGTGTGGGCCGCGCCGTAGGAGACGCCCGCGGTGTCCGGGAGGTGGAACGCGTCCACCTCCACCACCAGGGCGTCCCCTCGGGACATGGCGCACTGCAGGTGCTCGCCCAGCGGGCGCCACGTGTCGTACTCCCCCACGGTCAGCCCGTAGAGGGCCTCGATGTCCTCCTGGCGGGGCTTGAGGAACTCCCACTGGTCACCCAGGAAGTCCGCGCTGAACGCGGCCCCCAGCATGGGGACCGGGTCCAGCCCGAGGACCGTGGTGAGCCCGATCCACACGTCCATGTAGCAGTTGGTGGGTGACCACGGCTCCGCAGGATCGTGCAGCGCGGAGCGGGGGGCGTTCGCCGCGGTGAGCGACTCGCACCCCCGCACCGCCAGGACGTCGGTGCCGAACGGTGCCTCGGCGACCTCCCGCCCCGCCGGGCCACCGCGGTTCTCGGTCACGGTGGTCATGACAGACCCAGCTCCTGGCGCACGGAGGCCGGCCACGCGGCCACGTCGAAGCCGTGGACGGAGGCCAGAGCCAGCGCCACACGCTCCAGACCGAAGCCGAAGCACGCGGAGTGGGCCACGGCGCCGTCGGCCGTGTGCATACTGAAGGCCTCACCGAAGTGGTCCTCGTGCAGGTTCGCGGAGGCGATGGCCGTGGGGTGGCCCGGGTAGACCTCCGTGAGGATCTCGAACTTCAGCTGCGCCTCGCGCTGACCCGCGCTGAGCAGCTTGCCCGCGCGGCCGAAGAACGGGTCGTTCGCGGTGTCCGCCTCCACGGTGAGCCCCAGCGCGCGCAGCAGCTCGGTGCCCGCCGCGAGCCACGTCTCGCGGTGCTCCTGCGCCTGCTGGGGCGTGCCGATCCGCACCGCCTCGAACATCCGGAACGTCACGAAGCGCATGGGGTCCGGGCTGGGCTCGTGGCGGTAGCACTCGCCCATCAGCTCGAACACGGTGCCGTCCACCTGCGAGCCTTCCAGGTACGCGTACAGCGGGTGGCACACGGCCGGGACCAGTGCGTGGCCGGCCGGGGTGAGCTGGGAGGACCAGTCGCCCTTGTCCTCGTACGTGGCCAGCAGCTGACGGTGGGCCTTGTTGTCCCCCTCGAACGCGGAGATCGTGCCCAGCAGCTGCGGGAAGGACGCCACGTAGTCGGTGCGCTCCAGCAGCCGCGTGCCGTTTACGGGCGGGAAGCGCAGCCGGCGGGTTCCCGTCTCCGGCGAGAGCTCCCCGGCGATCTCCCGGGCGGCGGCCGCGATGCCCTGCACCACGTCCTCGGCCTGCGGGCCCAGGCCCGTGACGCCGTCGCCCAGGGTGGGCAACAGCCAGTCGTTGGCCTCGAGACCCGCGCGGAACGAGTCCTGCTGGGTGGCGAGGTCCTGATGGGTGTCCATGATGGTCATCGTTGTCCCCTCGAGACGAGTTGCATGGTGGCGGTGTGCTGCAGGATGCGGTCGTTGTTGACCATGACGGACGGTCCGATGCTGTCCCGGTACAGCCGGGCCAGGCTCACGGGCGAGTGGTTCGCGAATCCGGTGATCCCCACGATCACCAGCGCGTCCCCCACGATCTGCCGCACGGCCTCCGCACCGGAGACCTTGAGCGTGTTCATGGCGATCGCGAACTGCATGGACTCGCACGCGGCGGGATCGTCGTACGCGGCCTCATAGCGTGCCACGGAGGCACGGACCACGTCCGTCATGGCCTGCAGCTGGACCTCCAGCTCGGCCAGGCGCAGGGCCGACGGCGGGGTGGTCCCCGGGGTCTTGCGCGCGGCCTTCTGCACCACGGAGCGGGCGGTCAGCCCGGCCTGGGTGGCCATGCCGAGCCACGCGGAAGCCCAGAGGCAGTGCGCGCCGGGCAGCATGGTCTGCGCGGAGATGGTCTCGAACAGTGCCGTGAACACGGCGTCGGCACGGGTGGTGGCGTCCAGCTCGAAGGACTCGGAGCACGTGCCCCGCATCCCCAGGGCGTCCCAGCCGCGCTGGCGCTCGAGCTGCTGGTCCGCGGCCTCGACCACGAGCAGCACCTGGTCGCTCGACGCCGCTTCCTCGCTCGCGCGGGCCGTCACCAGGATGGCGTCCGCGTACGCGCCGTAGGAGATCACGGGGCACGTCTTGCGCAGGTGCACGCGGCCGTCGCCGGCCGGACGCACCGCGCACGTGGACGAGCGGGTGTTGCCGCCGATGTTCACCTCGGTGGTGGCCGAGGCCAGCAGCAGACCCTCGGTGGCCACCCGGCGGGTGAACTCGCACAGGTACTCCGTGTCCGCGTGCCGGGTCAGGCACAGCGTCTGCGAGTGGTGCATGGCCAGGATCATGGCGGTGGAGGTGCACTCACGCCCCACGCGCTCCAGCATGCGGCACAGCTCGGTGATGCTCCACCCCAGCCCGCCGTCCGCCTCGGACATGGGCGCACCCAGCAGTCCCTGGGCGCGGGCCTCGTCGATCGCCTCCCGTGGGAAACGACCCTCCTCGTCCACGGCGGCCGCGAACTCGCGGGCCACCGCGGCCACGGCCTCCGCGCGGGCGGCGTTGCGCTGCGTGCGGTCCTCGTCCTCGCACCCTTCCCGCTGCGCGCGGGGGGTGTCGCTCAGGACAGTGGTCTCAGTCATTCTGGATCGCCTCCACGGCCTCGGTGATGGACTGGACGGACGTGAACGTGGCCTTGGTCAGGCGCTCCTCGGGGAACTCGATGTCGAACTCGTCCTCCAGCCCGAGCATCACGTTCACGGATGCGTGCGAGGTCATCCCGGCGCGGTACAGGTCCGCGTCCACGGCGATGCTCTGGGCGTCCTCGGAGAGCTTGCCCTGGTCCGCCAGGACGGAGCGGACGGTGGTCTCGATGGCGGTGGAATCCATGGTGTGAACCTCTTTCGGTTGATCTGATGCTTCTCGTGCTCCGCGGTACCGCCCTCTCTGCGGTCCCAGCGGTGATCTTGTGGTCTTCGGCGGGTGCTGTCAGGGCGCCGTGGCACACGCCACGGCCATGGCGAAACCTGCGTCGTGCGAGGTGCTCACGCTCCAGTCCCGCACCCCGCCACGCTCGGCGAGCCGCGCGGCGGTCCCCCGCAGCCGCACCTCGGGAACGCCCCCGGGCCCGGTGCGGATCATGATCTGGGGCCACGCCACGGCGTCCTCGACCCCGGGGCGCAGCACCTTCAGCACGGCCTCCTTGGCGGCGAACCGCCCGGCCACGGACTCCGCGGCCGGAAGTTCGGACGAGCTCGTGAGCTCTGCGATCTCCTCCGGCGCGAACAGCGCGCGCAGGTAGCGTTCGCCCCGCTGGGCGAGGGCCTCCGCGACCGGCGCGACACCCTGCAGGTCGCAGCCCACGCGAGCCCCCCGGGCGGCGTCGTGCGCGGCGCTCACGACCCCTCCCCGGAGGTGACCGCCTTGAACTCGGGGGCGACCGACGGCTCGCCCGCGGTGCGCTCGATCCCCACGCGCTCGGACCACCGGCCCAGGGCGACGACGGCGGCGGGGCGCCAGCACTGGAACACGTGCCCGCCGTCGCACTCACCCGCCTGTCCGTACTCCGTGTACTGGTACGGGACGCCGCGGGTGTCGAGCTCCCGCGCGAACGTCGCGGTGGTGTCCCGCAGAGCGGGCTCGATGTCCCCGTCCGCGCCGTTGCCCTGCCCCGCGAAGAGCTGCACGTGGACGCCCTCGAGCGACGCGCTGTGCGTCATGGGGTCGTGGGCCTTCCACTGCTCCTCGGTGGTGAAGTCCCCGTCACCGAACACCGCCTCCCACTGCCCCGTGGACTCGTGGGACGCGGCCGAGAAGTTCTGGCGCACGTCCTTGGAGGACAGGTCCAGGACCCCGGACAGGCTCACGGCCTCCCCGAAGAGGTCCGGGCGGTCCTCGGCGTAGCGGACGGCCCCGTAGCCTCCCATGGAGTTGCCCATCACCAGCCGGTGCTCCCGGTCCGTTGCGGTGGAGAGGTGGGAGTCCACCCACGGGACCACCTGCTCCAGGTGGAAGGTCTCCCAGTTCTGCGTCAGCTCGTCCTGCGTGGCCCAGTCGGTGTACCACCCCTGCTTGCCGCCGCTGACGATCACCGTGATCACCGGCAGGCCCTGGGTGACCTGCTCCGCCTGGCCCGCCTCGTACCACTGCAGGGCCGGGGCGTCGACCGCTCCGCTGCCCGGCAGCATGTAGACCACCGGGTACTTCTTGGCGGGGTCGTAGCCCTCCGGGGTGATCACCACCAGCGAGTTGCGTCCGCCGGGCGCCTCCGGGGACACGGCGTCGGTGCTGACCCCAAGCTCCACCGCACGCGGGGAGAGACCCCGCGCAGAGGTGACCGTGATCCCGTGGTCCTGCGTGGTGATCGCCTCGGGGTCCTGGAAGCCCACCTGCTCCACCGCCTGGGCGTCGAACCCCGCGATCGAGCTCGTGCCGGTGGTGGCGTCCGGCTCGTCGCTCCCACCGCAGCCGGTGAGCAGCAGTGCGGCTGCGGCGCAGCCGGCGACGACCCGCGCCGAGGCGGTGCGCGCGGTGCTGCGGTCTCTTCTCACACGGCGCACGGCGCCACCTCCTCCTGGGGGAAGGCGCTCAGCCTGAGCGCCGCGTCCACGATCTGCAGTGCGGTGCGGCGTGAGGCGCACGCCTGGAGCGAGTGGTCGAGCGCAGGAACCTGGGCCACCCGGATCCGCCGCCCCTGGCGGGTGAGCCGGGCCAGGCCCTCCTCCCCGCGCTCCTGCCGGAACAGCAGGCCGTCCTCGGGACCGAAGCAGAACAGGACCTCGGCACCTCGCGAGGCGTACTCCATGACCACCTCGGGCACGTTCGGGATGTTGCGCCTGCCCAGCGCGAGCCACACCGGGTACGGCATGCGGCGACGCACCCTGTTCTTGGCCCGGGTGCGCCAGCTGGCGCTGACCTCCACATCGGCCATGGTCCGCAGCTGTTCCAGCACGGCGTCCACGTCCCAGTTGCGGTAGAGCTTGTCGTAGTACGTCTCCCCGGCACGCCATGCCACGTTGTTGAGCACCACGCGGCTGGTCATGGCGCTCGTGGGCGGGGCCATGGCCACGAGCCAGCCCCCCACGCACAGGCCGACACCCGTGATCTCCTCCCCCGTGCGCTCCTTCAGCCAGGCGGCGCCCAGGTCCAGGTCCGCGACGCCCTGCCCGGTGTAGGGGTTGATGTCCTTGAGCTCGTCCAGACCGGCCGCGTCACCGCAGTGGTGGCGCTCCACGCGGATGGCGGGCACGCCGCGGGCCGCGAGCCGACGGGCCTGCACGGTCCACAGACCCGTGGGGCCGTCCTTGGGGTCCGCGGAGGGCGGAGCCAGCAGAACGGCGCCGGCACCGGTCCCGTCGCGGCCCTCGGGATGGGTGTAGGAGGCAGGCAGCAGATCCTCCCCGAGCTCGAGGAGCTCCTCGACGACGTCCACCCCGAACTCGGCCACGTGGAATCGCGCGGTGGTCAGTGGCTGCCAGGAGCTCACGTCCGCCCGCTCGGAGGCATCCTCCCGGGGGCCGTCCAGGCGGGCCACGAGCGAGGCGATCGCCTCCGGGCTGGACTTCGCGTAGATCGCCGCCACCCCGTAGAGCTTCTTGGCCACCGCGCGGTCCTCCTCGCGCACCGGCTCGAGCCCGGGAGTTGCGAGTTTGCGGGGATCCGGGAGCGCGCGGATGGCGGCGGCCTCCGCCTCCGTGAAGTGCGCTCCGCCAATCTCCACGCCGGAGTCCACCTCCGGCGGCAGGTCGAGTCCGCTGGCGCGGCGCAGCCCGGTGTACTGGCGCATGTACACGGCCCCGGAGACCGGCTCCCACAGCAGCCGCTTCTCGAACGGCAGCTCGGAGGTGGCCAGCACCGACGCCCCGATGCGCAGCCCGATCCCGTGGACCGGCAGCTCCGGGCCCACGAGCTCCCGGGCGGCGCCGTACGCCACCGCGAGGTCCCGGTGCCACACCTGCACGGGGTCGCTCCCGGGCGGGCGCTCCCCCGACTCCGAGGTCCCGCTCCAGGCCGTTCGGACGACCAGCCAGCCCGCCTGCGCCGCCCGCGCCGCAACCAGCCGCATGCTGCGGTGGCTGACCACTTCCTCGCGTGCCAGTGCGGGCGCCACGACGACGGCGCCGCGCACCTGACCGCTCTGCGGCCCGTGGACCCACGCGTGAATGGTGTGGTCTTCCCCCGTCAAAAAACTTGCCTGCCCGGCAATACGCATGAATTCTCCCCAGTTCTGCTCCGGATGCACCTCAGCCGTACACCGTTGCTCTGCCCCCGCCGCCACGACGAGCGCCGTTCTGCCGGCGTGTTCCCCACCGCCGACGGCGTGTCCCTGCCCCGAGCACCGCATTGCCCCCGCGGATGCCGTGCAGGTTTGCACTCACAAAGCATAGCCAGGGCACGCATCAGCGGGCCGGGAAACAGTGTCCCCTAATGTGTGGTTTTCCATTGAAGCGACAATTTTCCCCGGTCCGACCAGCGCATTTACCGGGTTGTACCTACATGGGCCCACACAGAATTGTCGTCATTGCGGAGTCGAATACTTGGCAGCGTGATTATGATGGCAAACGCCGGTGTTCCAGGGAGAGAACGAGCATCGGCACCAACCGCCGTTCCCCGTGAACCGTCACGGGAAGCGGCAGGTGGGCCTGGGGAGGCCCACCGCAACTGGGGGAGAGCGGGGGCGGCGCCCCTGCTCTTCAGGGGGAGGAGAGAGCGTGGCACCACGCGTCCTGATCGTAGGTCTCAACTATTCACCGGAGCACACGGGCATCGCTCCGTACACCGCGGGCATGGCCCGGGCGCTTCGCGATGCCGGGTGGGACACCGACGTCATCACCGGCCTGCCGCACTACCCGCAGTGGAGCATCCACGAGGGGTATCCGAAGCGCGGTGACGGGTACGAGGTCATCGACGGAGTGCCGGTGCTCCGCGTGCCACACCCCGTGCCGCACGACGCCGGGCAGCTGCGCCGGTTGGGCATGGAGGTCGTCTTCGGCCTGCGCGCCGCCACCGCCGCATGGGGGGACCCGGACGTCGTCGTGGTCGTCACGCCGGCGCTGTTCGCCTCCGCGATCGTGCGGGTGCGCGCGGCGTTGACCCGGACCCCGGTGGTCGCCTGGGTCCACGACATCTACACGGCTGGCCTCTCGGAGACGGGCGCGGCCAGTGGACCGGTCACGCGCCTGATGCGCGCGGTGGAGGGGACTTTCCTGCGCTCGTGCGAGGGCGTCGTCGTGATCCACGACCGGTTCTCCGACTACCTGCGCCGCCACATGGGAGTGGCGGCGGACAGGGTGACCACCGTGCGCAACTGGACCCACATCTCCGAGGCACCCAGCGTGGACACCGCCGCCCTGCGGCGGCGCTTCGGCTGGGAGCCGGAGGACGTGGTGGTGCTGCACACCGGCAACATGGGCGCCAAGCAGGACCTCGGCAACGTGGCTGCCGCCGCACAGGTGGCCGAGCGCACGGGTGCGCCGCTGCGGTTCGTGCTCGTGGGCGGCGGGCACCAGCGCCCGCAGCTCGAGGCGCTCGCGGAACGCACCCCGCGCTTCGAGGTGCTGCCCAGCGTGGACAACGACACGTACGCCGGGCTGCTGCGGGCCGCGGACATCCTGCTGGTCAACGAGCGTCCCGGGCTCACCGAGATGTGCGTGCCCAGCAAACTGACCAGCTACTTCACGGCTGACCGCCCCGTCCTCGCGGCCGTCGAGGCCGAGGGCCCCTCCGCCGCGGAGCTGGCGGCGGCGGACGCGGGCATCCGTGTGGAACCCGGTGATCCCGAGGCGCTCGTGGCGGGGGCCATGACACTGCACGAGGAGTGGATCACCACCGGGGGCGCCACCCACCGGGGCGGACGCGGCTACGTCCGTGACGTGCTGAGCCGCGGTGCCGCCGTGCGCTCCTTCACCACCGCCCTGCACAAGCTGCGCCCGGGCATCGCAGCGGAGCACAGGGCACCCGTCACCGCCCATTCCTGACACACCGGGCCGCACCGGCCCACCGCACTGATCCACCAGGGGAGAGACCACCATGAACCAGAAGAAAGCACTCATCACCGGCATCACCGGCCAGGACGGCTCGTACCTCGCGGAGCTGCTGCTGTCCAAGGGCTACCAGGTCCACGGCCTGATCCGCCGCGCGTCCACGTTCAACACGTCCCGGATCGACCACCTGTACCAGGACCCCCACAACCCGGACGCGCAGCTGTTCCTGCACTACGGGGACCTCTCGGACGCAGCACGGCTGGTCACCCTCATGGGGGAGATCGATCCGGACGAGGTCTACAACCTAGCCGCGCAGTCCCACGTGCGCGTGTCCTTCGACGAGCCCGAGCACACCGGTGACACCACCGGGCTGGGCACCGTGCGGCTGCTCGAGGCCGTGCGCCGCGCCGGCGTGAAGTGCCGTTTCTACCAGGCCTCCACATCAGAACTGTTCGGTGCCACGCCGCCCCCGCAGGACGAGAACACCCCGTTCTACCCGCGCTCGCCGTACGGCGCGGCCAAGATCTACTCGTACTGGATCACCAAGAACTACCGCGAGGCGTACGACATGTTCGCGGTGAACGGGATCCTCTTCAACCACGAGTCCCCGCGCCGCGGCGAGACCTTCGTGACCCGCAAGATCACGCGCGCCGTGGCCGCGATCGCCGCGGGCAAGCAGGAGCACCTGTACATGGGCAACCTGGATGCCATCCGCGACTGGGGCTACGCCGCCGAGTACGTGGAGGGCATGTGGCGCATGCTGCAGGTGGACGAGCCCGAGGACTTCGTGCTGGCCACCGGCCGGCCCAGCACGGTGCGCGAGTTCCTCGAGACGTCGTTCGAGCACGCCGGGCTGGACTGGGAGAAGCACGTGCGCTTCGACGAGCGCTACCTGCGACCCACCGAGGTGGACGCCCTGATCGGTGATCCGTCCAAGGCCGAGGAGAAGCTCGGGTGGAAGGCCACCGTGCACGCCCCCGAACTCGCCCGCATCATGGTGGACGCGGACCGCGCGGCCCTCGAGTGCGCGGGCACCCCGTGGATCGACACCGTCTCCCAGCACATCTGGGCCCCGGGGAAGGCCGCATGAGCACCGAACGGCACGAGGAGGAGATGGTGGACGCCACCGCACCGGGTGCCGACTGGCCCCGCACCGTCAGCGATCCGGCCGACGCCCGCACCACGGACGACGTCCGCTACACGCCGGGGCCCCTGGACCGCTCGGCACCGTTCTACGTGGCCGGGCACCGGGGCCTCGTGGGCTCCGCCATCTGGCGGCACCTGGAGTCCGCAGGGTTCGAGAACCTGGTGGGCGCCACGTCCGCGGAGCTGGACCTGCGGGACCGCGAGGCGGTCGAGGCCTTCATGGCGGAGCAGAAGCCCCAGTACATGGTGCTCGCGGCGGCCAAGGTCGGCGGCATCGGGGCGAACAGCACCCGCCCAGTGGACTTCCTCTCCGACAACCTGCGCATCCAGCTCAACCTCCTGGACGCCGCGCGCGCGGTGGACGTGGAACGGGTCCTGTTCCTGGGCTCGTCCTGCATCTACCCCAAGCTCGCGGAGCAGCCGCTGCGGGAAGATGCGCTGCTGACCGGCTACCTGGAGCCCACCAACGACGCCTACGCGATCGCCAAGATCGCGGGCATCCTGCACGTGCAGTCGGTGCGCCGCCAGTACGGGCTGCCCTGGATCTCGGCCATGCCCACCAACCTGTACGGGCCCGGGGACAACTTCTCCCCCGCCGGCTCGCACGTGCTCCCGGCCATGATCCGCCGCTACGACCAGGCGGTGCGGGACGGCGACACGGAGATCACCAACTGGGGTTCCGGGTCACCGCGCCGCGAGTTCCTCCACGTGGACGACCTCGCCTCGGCGTGCCTGTTCCTGCTGGAGCACTACGACGGCCCCCAGCAGGTCAACGTGGGAGTGGGCGAGGACGTCTCGATCAAGGAGCTCTCGGACCTCGTGGCCGCGGCCACCGGATTCGAGGGCACCACGCACTGGGACGCGTCCAAGCCGGACGGCACCCCCCGCAAGCTCATGGACGTCTCGCACCTGAGCGCGCTGGGCTGGACAGCGTCCATCGACCTGCCCACGGGGCTCGACGACGCCGTAGCCTGGTACCGCGCGCACCGGGACTCGGCGCGGGGCACCTGACACACTCCCGGCGAGCACACGACGGCGGGCGGTCCTTCACGGGGCCGCCCGCCGTTCTCGTGCTCCGCACCGTCACGGTCCCGTGTGGTGGCGGGTTCCGCCCAGGAGACGGCATCCCGGACCCTGCCCGCACCTGCAGGCGTGGCCGGTCTGCGGCTGCGCAGCAGCCGGCCTGCAGGTGACGGCGCGAGGGAGCCCGAGAGCTGGCGGGCGGCGGCGTCCTGCGCCGCAGGCCCCGCCCGCTCAGGGGCGGGGACCCGTGGAACGTGTCAGAGCACCCCGAGCCAGCAGACCGTGAGACCCACGGCGCTGAGCCCCGCCCCGAACCAGAAGGAGCGCCACGGCGCGGCCCTGCCCACGAGCAGGTAGGCGGTGAGCACCACGGCGAACTCGCGCAGCACCAGCACCGTGGCCGCGAGCTGCAGGTTGAACGACGCCACCCACGCGATCACGGCACCGAAGACGATGCCGATCACCGGCCCCACGAACGTCTTCCACGCCGCACCAGTGCGCACGAGCAGCACCGACGCCGCCCAGGACAGCACACCGGGGAAGGACACCATGGCGATGAACGGCACCATGGCCATCGCCGGGCGCCACTCCTCCCCCAGAACCGGTGTGAGGACGATGGCGGCAACCTGCGAGACGACCACCCCCGCAACGGCCAGGATGAGCGCCCGGAACAGATAGTGGTCGCTGGCGTCCCGGATCTCGTCGGGGGTCTCCTTGTCCGCCACCCCCACACGCACCATGTTGGCGGTCGACGCCGCGAGCGCGTCTCCCGGCGCACGGCCCACGGCGCTGCCCGCGGTGTAGGTGCCCAGCACCGCTGTCCCGGCGAAGACCGTCATGAACAGCCGCTCGGCCTGGCCCTGCAGCCAGGCCATGAGCGCGTAGCCGGACATCGTGGTCATGTCCGAGAGGATCGACTTCTCCCCGGGGGTGGACCGCGGCAGCGGTTCCGTGCTGCGTCGTGCGGCCCGCCAGCACAGCAGGGCGAAGGTGCCCTCCGTGACGGCCAGCTGCAGGGAGGGGCCCAGCAACGAGTGGGTCATGACGAGCACCGCACCGCCCACGGCCAGTCCCGCAACGGAGGCGCGCAGCTGCATCCGCGCCAGGGTGCCCCACTGGTTGGTGGCCTGCAGGGTGCCCACGTAGAGCAGCCCCAGGGCGCCGAAACCCGGAGCGAACGCGACGGGGAGCACCTGGAGGAACTCGCCCCAGGTCTCCAGGGTCCCGTTGGAGCGCAGGAAGAGCATGAGCCCCACGAGGATCGTGAACGCCAGCACGGGCATGACGGTGCGGTAGCGGTTCATGATCCGCATGCCACCGGGTTCGGTCAGCACCCGGATCACCGCGAACCTGGCGCCGGAGTCGATGGTCACCTGGATGGCCGTGTAGCACAGCGTGACCACGTTGTAGATGCCCACGTAGTGCGGGTTGGTGAACGCCGCGAGGGTCAGGATGACCAGCGCCGAGGACACCCGGGGCAGGGCCCGCTCGATGAGTGACTTGATCTGGTTCAGCATGCGGGTTCCCTCGCCACGCCCGCGACCTGCGCCAGGTGCCGCCGAGTGTAGGGCCGAGTTCCGGGACGAACCCCGGCCACAACCGCCCGCAGCTGCTCGGCGGTGCCCACGGGACTGCCGGGACCGCCCCCGTTGTCCACGAGCCACGTCATGCCGCTCGTCCGGGCCCACGCGTCCCACGCGCGCCGGACCTCGGGGTCCTGGGCGATGCGGGCGTGGTAGTCCGGCGCGCTCGACAGCTGCCCCGGGCTCAGCCGGTAGGCGATCAGGGGCACGGCCAGTTTGTGGATCCGGGCGCCCTGGCACAGGGCGTCGAGCCACAGGACGTAGTCCTCGGCGGTGTTGGGCCGCGCGTAGGCGTCCGCGAGTTCGAGGGTCTCCCGCCGCGCGAGCATGCTCGAGTGGAACAGCGGGTTCACGAACGGCAGCAGCAGCCCGAGCTCCGTGCTGGTGAAGCTCCGAGGGTAGGAAGGCCGAGGGAGCATTCCCTGCCCGAACCGGACGCCGCCGCCGCACACGATGTCCGCGTGGCCCAGTGCCCGCATGCTGGCGGTGAACCGCCACGGCAGCGAGAGGTCGTCCGCGTCGGTGCGCGCCACAAATGCACTGTCGGTGGTGTCCAGCGCGTCCCGCATGCGCGCCACGGTCCCCACGTTCACGGCGTTCTCCCGCACGACGACGCGGCGGTCCGCCACCCGATGGGCGGCTCGCTCGGTCTCGGCGTCCGGGCCGTCCACGGAGACAACGAGCTCGGAGTCGCGGGGCATGGCCCGCAGCGTGGAGCGCATGGCGCTCTCCACGGTGGCACCCGCGCGGTAGGCGGGCATGATGACGGTCAGCTTCGGCATGGTGGCCCTCTCCCCTGATAACCACGAATCACCCCACCGTTCTCGGCTCCCCGGGGTGAACATCTGCGGACAAATTATTTGTCATAGAAACGCAGCGCGATATTCAGGCTATCATGGTGAAAGCGGGACAGGGAGGCGCGGTGGGAGTAGCGCAGAAATACCCCGAGATTTCGGGCCTGCATGCCGATACCGCCGGGAATCCGGCACATCGACGCCACGGTGGCTGCACATCTGGCGGATGTCCGAGAAAACAGACCCCTGTCCCCCAAATAGGGGTAATTGTCCAGACATTTGTCCCCAGTTATAGCTACATAAACATTGGGGGTTCCCGTCGGGCTGATGGGAATGCAGGAGAAAATTGGGGGAGATCACGTGTCAGCACGTGTCAAGAACGTCATCATCAAATTCGTGGGCATCGTCCTAGGGGCCACGCTCCTGGGCGCCGCCATCGGAGGCGGCGTGGCCGCCCTTCGCCCGGAGAGCTACACATCCACCACCACGGTCATGGTCACGCCGGCCCAGAACCTGCCGAACGGACAGACGGAAACGGTCTCGCAATACATCCTCAGCAACATGCCCACGTACAACAACCTGGCGCTGACCACGAGCGTCATGGAGGAAGCTGCGGATCACGGCAAGTCCACGGATGAGATCGCCGACGACCTGACCGTCGAGGTCCCCACCGGTTCGAGCCTGGTCAAGCTGGCTCACACGGACTCCGACAAGGAACGCAGCGCCGCCGTGGCGGATGACCTGGCGGTTGGCCTCCGCAACGCGATCCGGCAGTTCTCCCCGCAGACCGACGGCGAGCCCCAGGTGGACGTCGCGATCGTCCAGCAGGGCAGTGCCGCGACGACGAGCGACGAGCCCAGCGCCAGTCAGTGGGCTCTCATCGGTGGAACCGTGGGGGCGGTCCTGGGTCTCGCGGCTGCACAGGCGGCCACCCGCCGACGCGTGGTGCCCCGCCATCACACGACCTCCTCGACCGTCGGGCAGAGCGGTTCGCTGTCGTCATGAAGTGGCGTGATGCGATCACGATGGACCGCGTCCCGGTGCTCACGCTGATCGTCTTCCTGTTCGTCAGCTGGGCATCCACGGTCTACTTCCTGAATCACTCGGTCGTCACCGTACCCAGCCCGTTCACACCCGTCTGGGCCGCGTACAACCACGCCGATGCGGCCCGCCTCGTGTCGTGGGCCGTCTGCGGTCTCCTGCTGGCGCTGCTCTTTCCGCTGCCAGGCCACTCGCCCTCGTGGGAGGTGCTGATCAGCACCATCGGCAAACAGGTCCGCCCATTGTCCTGGCTCTGGATCCTGGTGACGTTCGGCGCCATGGCCGCCCTCGTGGCGACGAAGGGACGGTACCTGCTGGAAGCTCCGCAGTATCTGATCTTCATGGCGCCTCCCGCACTGGTGTCCGCATCGAGCGTGGCGCAGCCGATGGCGGTGCTGGCGGCCGGGTTCCTGTCCGTGAGGCACCCGTTCCTGGGGAGGATCGCCATGGTCCTGTGGCTCGTGCTCCTGTTCGCATGTGCCACACGGGTGTTCGCCGGGGTGGTCGTTCTCTACATCGCCGGGCGCTTCCTGGCGGGAGGGCGGGTCTCCTGGTTGGGATGGTTGTACACAGCCGTGATCACGGTCGTGCTGCTCCCGATCCCGCTCTACTGCCGAGATCTGACCGAACACGGGTTGATCCCTTACGCCCACGCCATGGCAGATGTCATCCTGGAGCCGTCGTTCATCAGCGAGTCCCTGCTCACCACCACCAGCAGCTTCGGTTTCAGCATCCCGCTGCTCGTGTTCACGAGCCACGAGTACGGGATCACGGCCCAGGACATGCTGATCTCTCTCAACCCGGGGCCGGGACGCATCGTGGGGTGGGACGACATCCTGTTCTCGATGCGGGTCCACGAGTTCATCCCGTACTCGGCGCTGGGTGAGTGGGCGAGCTTCGGCGGGTTCAGTCTCATGCTGTTCACGCTGGCCTGGGGTCTGGTGGTGCGCGGGTGTCTGCGCAGCGTGGGCTCCAATCCCCATCCCACCATGGTGCTCTTCCTCGCCGCTGTGCTGGGGATGGCCATGCTGACGGTCGTCATGATCACGCAGTACAACACGAGAGCCGTCAACCGCATCATCTCCATGATGATCGCGGTTGCCATCCTCGAACGCGTGCTTCGCCCTGCCACTGCGGCGTTCCTGCAACGCAGGTCTTTGCGCGTCACCCGCACTCGCGGTTCCACGGTGAGAGGCCCCGTAGCCGATGCCCACACGGGATGAAGACAGTCCGATGGCCCGGGTCGGAGCGAGCCGGCGAACTGTCCTGATGCTCCTGGGCGTCGCTCCCCTGGCCGTGTGCGCATCGTGCGCGGGCGGCCCAGGGCCGGTGTCCCGCACCCCCGCACCTGACGACGCCCTCCACCGGCGCCAAGTGTGGGCGCACATGGTGCCGCAAGGTCTTCCCCTGGCATCCGGCAGCGACGTCCACTACGGCAGCGAGAGACCACTGTCCTTCGCACCTGCAGGGACCGGCTACCAGAGACAGATCGCGGACCAGGTCCAGCAAGCCCGTTCGGCAGGACTCACGGGAATGCAGATCCTCCTGCTGGAGGGGGTCAACACGGGTGCGGACTTCGTGGGTGACTGGATGACCGCCACCGATCAGTCGTGGGAGGGTGCAAGCTCCCCAGGACTCTCGGTCGCCCCCTGTCTGCAGGTGTCCTCCCCCAGCGGGGCCACGGCCATGATCGAGCAGTACGCGGAGACTGCAGCACAGCATGCCTCCGCCGCACGCTCGGGCAGCGCCCTCCTCGTCTGGATATACAACGCTCGGTCCCTCTCTCCCGAGCAGTGGGACTCGTTGCGCAGTGACCTCCATGAACGGGGCACCGACGTCTTCTTGGTCGCCGAGCTGCAGACCGAGGCCAGCCAGCACGGGGACTCGCTCGAGACCTCGATGATCGATCCCTATGCCCACTGCTTCGACGCCGTGTGGCTGTTCGAGGACAAGGAGTCGGAGGTCCTGGAGGATTTCGCCTCGTGGGCCGCGGCGAACGAGATCCCGTTCGCGGGCGGGACACTGCCCGGGTACGACAGGGAGACGGACCGTGGCGGCTACGTAGATGCCCGGGGCACCGAGCTGTGGCGGGGTCATCTGGAGGCCCAGTTGGCGTCTCACCCCACGTGGTTGACGGCAGTTACGTGGAACGACGCCGTGGAGCACACGTCGATCCAGCCCTCCACTGACTGGGGGAGCACGCGCGCGGATCTGTTGGCTCATCACTCTGCGGTCTTCAGGGACGCGGCCCAGGAGGACTCCGAAACCCGGGCCTACGTGAGCTCACCGCAGTACCTCGTCGCTGGGCGGAAGTTCCTGGCGGAGGGGCTCGTGGTCAACCACGGCGACGCCACCGTGCGGGTTCGTGCAAGAGTCACGTCCGCCACGGGGCAGATCCTCGCTGAGGCCACGTCAGACCCCGTGGCCGCGGGCGGTGTCACAGCCGCAGTGATAGAACGGGACCTCGACCTGCGCGGGGGTGAGCACGTCGTCACCGTCGTGGACGTCCTCGACGGGAGCGGTTCACGCGTATCCGGCGTCCGCGGCGCCCCGGTGGTCGTGTACGACGGCGGAGACCCCGCCGTCCCATCGCCGGACCGCCGCCGCTACTACTCCTTCGGGAGCCACGAGGCCACCGACTTCTCGGAGGTGGCGAAGATCGACCGCGGCGCGGGGCCAGGACCCGCCGGGATGCGCGTGCGGACCGCGCACCCGGTTCGGTCCGTGGAGTTCCTCCACAACACCTGGCCAGCGGGACTCGCGCTCGACGACACCGGCGTGGAGTTCCAGAACCCGCCGGAGAGCATCGTGGGCGGCCAGGAGGTGAGCACCGTCCCAGGCGGCTTCACCATCGCCCGGCTGGTGACCCACGAGGGAAGGATTGCGTACTCAGCACCCGTACATCACGCACCACCCGGCGGGTAGAGGACCGAGAACCCCGCCACCGGCGGGCCGACAGGACGGCCTCCCGACACCTACATCGCAGGACCGCACGACCACCACAGGGGAGAGAACATGACACACCACCGACGCCGCCTCGCCACATTCACGGGCCGCGGCTACGACAAGGGCCGCAGCACCCTCCAGTGCGCGGCGTGGGCACTCGTCGCGGAGCCGCTGCAGCGCTCCGTGCTGTGCCCTCCGCGCGTGCGCACGCGCATCCTGCGCGCGTTCGGGGCCCAGATCGGGGAGGGCACCCTGATCCGTCACGATGTGCGGATCCACTGGCCCTGGAAGCTGAGCGTGGGCGAGAACTCGTGGATCGGCGTCGGCGCGTGGCTGCTGAACCTGGAGCCCGTCACGATCGGCTCGGACGTGTGCATCTCGCAAGGCGCCATGCTGTGCACGGGCAGCCACCGCGCGGACGACCCCGCGTTCGAGTTCGACAACGCGCCCATCACCGTGGGCGACGGCGCGTGGATCGCCCTGCGCGCCACGGTCCTGCGCGGCGTGACCGTGGGCGAGGGCGCCGTGGTCGGCGCCACCGCCCTGGTCACCCGGGACGTCCCGGCCGGCGAGCGCGTCCTGGCCCCCGTGGCCGCGAGGGCGTGAGCGGCATGCGGATCCTGCAGATCGTGGCCCTCGTCTCGGGCACCAACGCGTACGGCGGGCCCACCACGGTGGCCTTCAACCAGTGCCGTGCCCTGGCCGACGCCGGCCACGACGTCGTGCTCGCGGCCACCGGTTCCGAGCTGGGCACCCCGCTGCCCACGGAGCGCGACGGCGTGCGCACGGCCCTGTTCCCGCCGCACTTCGTGCTGCCGGGCGCGGGCTTCGCGGGGCTGACGTCCCCCGCGATGCTCTCGTGGGTGCGCCGGGTGGCCCCGAGCGCGGACGTGGTGCACGTGCACATGGCCCGGGACCTGCTGACCCTGCCCGCGGCGTGGCTCGCGCAGCGCGCGGGCACCCGGACGGTGCTGCAGACCCACGGGATGATCGACCCGTCGGAGAACCCGCTCGCGGGTCCGCTGGACGCCGCCCTGACCCGGCGCGTGCTGCGGGACGCGCACCGCATCTTCCACCTGACGCCGCGGGAGCAGCGGGAAGTGGCACAGGTGGCGCGCGGTCCCGTGAACCTCACGGAGCTGCACAACGGCATGCCCGTGGGCGCACGGTCGCGCACGGCGAGGACGGACGGGACCTGCCGGGTGCTGTTCCTCGCCCGCCTGCAGGAGCGCAAGCGTCCGCTCGCGTTCGTGGCCGCGGCCCGCTCGCTCGCGCAGCGCTTCCCGCACGCCACGTTCACTCTGGTGGGCCCGGACGAGGGACAGGGGGACGCAGTGCGCCGCGCGATCACGGACGCGGAACTCGGGGACCGCCTCACCTGGGCGGGCCCGGTGGACTCCGCGGGTGCCGCGCAGTGGATGCGGGACTCGGACCTCTACGTGCTGCCCTCGGTGGACGAGCCGTACCCCATGTCCGTGCTGGAGGCCATGTCCTCCGGGCTCCCCGTGGTCATCACGGACACGTGCGGTTTGGCGGACACGGTGCAGCGCACCGGCTCCGGGGCAGTGGTGGACGACTCGCAGCCGGATCTCGAACGCGCACTCGCAGAGCTGCTGTCCGACCCCGACCTGCGGGAACGCACCGGGCGGGCGGCACGGGACACCATTGCCCGGGAGTACGGCATGGACGCGGTCCGCGAGCGGCTGCTGCGGGCCTACCAGGACTGAGCGCCACACGCACCAGGAAAAGGTTCCGGACCTGTCCCCCGGGCGGGGGACGGCGGACTGGCCGATCGGCCAGTCCGGGCCTGGCCGGGGGTCCAGCCCAGATCTGGCCGGTGGTCGGTGGTCCCGACCGGGGCGGCTTCGTAGCGTAGTTACCACCGGGTCAGAACGGATCAGCATCCGCTCGGGGATGGCCCGGTACATGTCACCGACGTTCAACAGCAAAGGACACGCACCATGGACATCTTCACCTCCATCATCCAGTCCCTCGGCACCGTTGCCGGCATCGTTCTCGAGTTCCTCAAGGCCTTCGGCATCGCCGGCTGATTCCGGTCCTGAGACCTGGATGCGAGGTCTGATCCCGCATCCGCACCGCGCGGCCCCCGCTTCTCGGCGGGGGCCGCGCGCATGCCGTCACCACGCCGCCCGCACGGCTTCCCGCCGCGCCGCACGTTCGGCGCCGGGGCAACGACCCCGGCCCCGCGGCGTCGTGCCCGTCCGCGGGTCACCCCGGCCCGGCGGCGTCGTGCCCGGTCACGGGGCGGAGGGCCACGAACCCGGACCGTAGGATGACAGCGTGAAGGCCTTACTGCTCGAGAACATCCACACCGACGCCGTCGACGCCCTGCGCAGCCGGGGGTTCGAGGTCGAGACCCGCAAGGGTGCCCTGGACCCCGAGGAGCTGCTCACCGCCCTGGAGGGCGTGGACCTGCTGGGCATCCGGTCCAAGACGCGGGTCACCCGTGAGGTCTTGGAGGCCCACCCGCAGCTGCTGGCCGTGGGCGCGTTCTGCATCGGGACCAACCAGATCGACCTCACGGCGGCCACGGACACCGCCACGGCCGTGTTCAACGCCCCGTTCTCCAACACCCGCTCCGTGGTGGAGCTCGCGCTCGCGGAGATCATCGCCCTGGCCCGCCACCTCACGGACAAGAACGCCGCCGTGCACCAGGGCGTGTGGAACAAGTCCGCCGAGGGCTCCCACGAGGTCCGCGGCCGCACGCTCGGCATCGTGGGCTACGGCAACATCGGCAAGCAGCTCTCCGTGGTCGCGGAGACCTTCGGCATGGACGTCTACTACTACGACGTCGAGGACCGCCTGGCCATGGGCAACGCCACCAGGTGCGACTCCCTGGAGCAGCTGCTCTCCTGCGTGGAGACCGTCACGCTGCACGTGGACGGGCGCGAGTCCAACACCGCCATGTTCGGCCGGGAGCAGTTCCGCCAGATGCGACCCCGCTCCATCTTCCTCAACCTCTCGCGCGGCCACGTGGTGGACATCGAGGCGCTGCACGAGGCGCTCGTCTCGGGCCACCTGGCCGGCGCGGGCCTGGACGTCTACCCCTCGGAGCCCAAGGCCGCCGGGGAGCCCTTCGTCTCCCCGCTGCAGGGACTGCCCAACGTGATCCTCACCCCGCACGTGGGCGGTTCCACGGCGGAGGCCCAGGAGAACATCGGGGGCTTCGTGTCCGGCAAGCTGGTGGACTACTGCCGCTACGGCACCACGAGCCTGTCCGTGAACTTCCCCGAGGTCCAGCTGGACCCGGAGATCCGCGGCACGCGCCTGCTGCACATCCACAGCAACGTTCCCGGCGTGCTGGCGCGCGTGAACTCCGTGCTCGGCGAGCACGGGATCAACGTGGACCGCCAGCAGCTCGTGACCAAGGCCCAGATGGGCTACCTGGTCACGGACTGCGGCAACGGGGTCACCGAGGACGTGGTGGCCGCGATCCGCGCCCTGCCCGAGACCATCCGGGTGGCCACCGTCTCCTGACACCCGTTCCGGCGCACGACGCCGCCCGCGCACCGCGCCCCCGTCACCCGCCCCGGGTGGCGGGGTCCGTTCGTGCGGGCAGGGCGCTGGCTCGTCGCCGGCCCCGCCTCGGGCGGCCGCGCACGCGGACGCGCGGTCTGCGACCGCCGTGGGCCCCGTGTCTCCGGCCGGTGCGCCCCCTCGACCGGCCGGTCCGGCGCGTTCACAACCTGTCACGCGGGGCCGGCCCGGCGCGGTCCCGGGGTCCCCTCCCCCGCCCTCACCTACGCTGGAGGGGATCCCCTTTCCCACGACGATGTGGAGAACACCATGAGCCACCCGGCCGTGCCCGGCGCACACCTGAAGAACCTCGACCCGGATCCGCACCGCGGCGAGGAGGTGAACTTCCAGTCCCCGGGTGAGCGGGCTCCGGCCGAGAAGCCGCACACCCGCACGATCCGGCTGCTGGGACTGCTCGCGGGTCTCGCCCTCGCCGCGGCCATCTACGCGCTGATGCCGCAGGACGTGCCCCACAACGCCAAGCTCACCGCGGCCACCGCCGTGCTCATGGGCGTGTGGTGGATGACCGAGGCGCTGCCGCTGCCCGCCACGGCGCTGATCCCCCTGGTGGTGTTCCCCACGCTGGGCGAGGACATCACGCTCGACAAGGTGGGCGCCTCCTACGGCAACAACATCATCTTCCTGTTCATGGGCGGGTTCCTGCTGGCCCTGGCCATGCAGCGGTGGAACCTGCACCGGCGCATCGCGCTGCTCACCGTCAAGGTCATGGGCACCAAGCCCTCCCAGATGGTCGCCGGGTTCATGGTGGCCACGGGCTTCCTGTCCATGTGGGTGTCCAACACCGCCACGGCCGTGATGATGCTGCCGATCGGCGTGTCCGTGCTGCTGCTGGTGACCAAGATCGGCTCGGGTGACGGGGAGACCGCCCCGGCCACCGCAGAGGCGGGGGGCTCCCGCGACACCGGGGACGTGGACCTGCAGGACGACCAGCTCAAGGAGGAGGTGGTCAAGTCCAACTTCGGCACCGCCCTGATGCTCGGCATCGCGTACTCGGCGTCCATCGGCTCCCTGGGCACGATCATCGGCACCCCTCCCAACACGCTCATGGCGGGCTACCTCTCGGACGCGCACGACATCACGATCGGCTTCGGGCAGTGGATGCTCGTGGGCGTTCCCCTGGCCGTGGTGCTCATGGCCCTGTGCTGGCTGCTTCTCACCAAGGTGCTCTTCAAGCCCGAGATCAGCGAGATCCCCGGCGGCAAGGAGCTGATCGGCGAGGAGCTGCACAAGCTCGGCCCCATGTCCTCGGGCGAGAAGCGTGTGCTCGCGCTGTTCGTGCTGGCCGCCGCGGCGTGGATCCTGGTGCCCATCCTCTTCGACGACCCCATGATCTCGGACGCCGGGATCGCGGTGGCCGTGGGCCTGCTGCTGTTCCTGTGCCCGGCCGGCGCCGCACCGGGCGTCCGGCTGCTGGACTGGGAGACCGCGGTCAAGCTGCCGTGGGGCGTGCTGCTGCTGTTCGGCGGCGGCCTGGCGCTCTCCGCCCAGTTCTCCACCTCGGGGCTCACCGAGTGGATCGGACAGCAGGTCCAGGGCCTCGGCGGCCTGCCCGTGGTGCTGCTGGTGCTGCTCATGGCGGGCGGCATCCTGCTGCTCACCGAGCTCACCTCCAACACCGCCACCGCGGCCACGTTCCTGCCCGTGGCGGGTGGCGTGGCCATGGGCATCGGCGTGGACCCCATGCTGCTGGCCATTCCGGTGGCGCTGGCCGCGACGTGCGCGTTCATGCTCCCCGTGGCCACCCCGCCCAACGCCATTGCGTTCGGCTCGGGCTACGTGACGGTGAGCCAGATGATCCGGGGCGGCGTGTGGCTCAACCTCATCGCCCTGGTACTGATCACCATCACCACCATGACCCTGGGGGTGTGGGTCTTCGGCCTCACCTTCTGAGCCCGCTCCGCCGGGCCCACGACGCCGCCGCGCACCCCTGGGTGCCCGGCGGCGTCGTCGTACGGGGCGCGCGGCCCGTTCCGTGGGCGCGCACACACGCGAAGGCCCCGGGGGTCGCGCGGGGCGATCCCCGGGGCCGTTGCGGGTCCCTGGACGGGTGGGCCTACTTCTTCTTGGAGCCCTTGGCCGAGGTGCGGGAGGACTTGGCCGCGCCCTTGCCCCCGGTGGCGGACTTCGCCGCGGTCTTCTCCGTGCGGGCCCCCGCGTGGTCCAGCACGCCCGTGCCGGACTCGATGTGCGAACGCATGAACCACTGGAACAACTCGAGGCCGCGGACCTGGCCGATCAGCATGTCCTCGGTGATGGGATCCATGTCGCTCACGCGGGCCAGCGCCTCGCGGTGGTCCGAGATGACGCCGTCGTACACGAGGTCCAGCGCGGCGAGGTGCTCCACGCCCGGCGCGCGGTTGATGTCGTAGTCGTCCCACGTGCGCTCGGCCACGATGGCGCCGGGCAGACCGTTGGGGGACACGCCCATGGTGGCCATGCGCTCCGCGAGGTCGTCCACGTAGCCACGGACCTCGTCGATCTGCGGGTCCAGCATCTCGTGCACCGCGATGAAGTTGGGGCCCACCACGTTCCAGTGGGCGTGCTTGAGGGTCAGCTGCAGGTCGTTGAGGGCGTGCAGGCGCTGCTGCAGGATCTCCGCGACGGCGTGGCCCTGCGCGGTGGTGAGACCCGGGACGGTGAAATCGGCGTTCCTGGTGGACTTCTTGGCCATGACAACCTCCTGGTGGAGTCGCGGCTGCCAGCGCGGGATAGCACCGGGCCCGACTTATTGTGATGAATTCAGAATAACAAGCCGAGGGCGAGCGCACCAGGGTGCGGACGACGTCGCCCGCGCCTCCCCGCGGGATTGGTGATCCTGCTCACGCACTCTAGGGTGGAGAAAATACCTGAGACCTGGAGTATCAGATGACTGTCTACCCCCACCTTCTGTCCCCGCTGCGCGTGGGCTCCCTGACCCTGCCGCACCGCGTGATCATGGGGTCCATGCACACCGGCCTGGAGGAGACCCCGGGCGGTGAGCAGGAGCTCGCGGACTTCTACGTGGAGCGGGTGCGCGGCGGAGCGGGACTGATCGTCACGGGCGGCGTGTCCCCCAACCGGGAGGGTGCCGCCCGCGAGGGCGGGGCGCACCTGAGCGAGGAGTCGCAGCTGCCCCCGCACCGCACGGTCACCGACGCCGTGCACGCGGAGGGTGGCCTGATCGCCCTGCAGCTGATGCACAGCGGCCGCTACGCCATGCACGCGGACGCCGTGGCACCCTCTCCTCTCCGCGCGCCGATCAACAAGGTCACCCCGCGCGAGCTGAGCACCGAGGACGTGGAGCGGACCGTGGAGGACTTCGCGCGCGCCGCGGGTCTCGCGCAGCGGGCCGGCTACGACGGCGTGGAGATCATGGGCTCGGAGGGCTACCTGATCAACGAGTTCCTGGTGGCGCACACCAACCAGCGCACAGACCGATGGGGCGGCTCCCCCGAGGCCCGACGGCGCTTCGCCGTGGAGGTCGTGCGGCGGGTGCGGGAGGTCGCCGGGCCGGACTTCCTGGTCATGTACCGGCTCTCCGCCCTGGACCTGGTCCCGGACGCCCAGGAGTTCGAGCAGGTGCTCGCGCTGGGGCGCGAGGTGGAGACCGCCGGCGCGTCGATCGTCAACACGGGCATCGGCTGGCACGAGGCGCGGATCCCCACGATCGCCACGAGCGTCCCGCCCGCCGGCTTCACCTGGGTGAGCCGGGCGCTGCGCGAGCACCTGGAGATCCCCGTGGCCGCGGTCAACCGCATCAACACCCCGGAGATCGGCGAGGCCGTGATCGAGCGGGGGGACGCGGACCTCGTGTGCCTGGCCCGCCCGTTCCTGGCGGACCCGTCCTTCGTGTCCAAGGCCCGTGAGAACCGCCCGGACGAGATCAACACGTGCATCGCGTGCAACCAGGCGTGCCTGGACCACACCTTCTCGGGCAAGCGGATGTCGTGCCTGGTCAACCCGCGGGCCATGCGAGAGACCGAGCTCGTCCTGGGGCCCACCCGCACGGCCGAGCAGATCGCCGTGGTGGGCGCGGGCCCCGCCGGTCTGGCGTTCGCGGAGGCCGCCGCTCAGCGCGGGCACCGGGTGACCCTGTTCGAGGAGCACACCGAGATCGGAGGCCAGTTCCAGCTGGCCCGGCTCATCCCCGGCAAGGAGGACTACGCCCACACCATCCGCTACTTCCGCACCCGCCTGGCGGAGCTCGGTGTCACGGTGCACACGGGCCGCACCGCCACCGCCGCGGACCTGGAGTTCGCGGACCGGGTGGTGCTGGCCACGGGGGTGAATCCGCGGGTGCCCGGGATCCCCGGCGAGGACGGACCCACCGTGCTCGGCTACAAGGAGGTCCTGGGCGGAGCGCCTGTGGGTGAGCGCGTGGCGATCATCGGCGGCGGCGGCATCGGCTTCGACGTGGCCCACTTCCTCACGCACGACCCCCGCGCGGACTTCTACGAGGAGTGGGGCGTGGACCGCACCCTCGAGGCGCGCGGCGGACTGCTGCGCCCCGCCCCCGCCGCGCCCCTGCGCCGCGTGAGCGTCCTGCAGCGCACCCCGGGCAAGCCGGGAGCGCGACTGGGCACCACCACGGGCTGGATCCACCGCGCCGAGCTGCGCATGGCGGACGTGCAGTTCGTCACCGGCGTGCAGTACCAGCGGATCGACGAGCAGGGCGTCCACGTGCTCGTGCCGGAACCGGGTGCGGCGGCCCCGGAAGCCGGCCGTGCGGCGTCGTCCGGGGCGTCCCGGACCGGCCCCGGGGGCACGGCACGTGCGGCGGGAACCACGGCGGTGGCCGAGGCCCCCGCCCTGCGGGAGCTGCTGGTGCCCGCGGACACCGTGGTGCTGTGCGCGGGCCAGGAGTCCCGCGCCGATCTCGTGGACGAGCTGCAGGGCGAGCGTCCCGTGCACGTGGTGGGCGGAGCGCACGTGGCCTCCGAGCTCGATGCCAAGCGCGCCATCAAGGAGGCCGTGGAGCTCGCCGCGTCCCTGCCCTGACCGGGGGTGCCCCACGGGGCTCTGGGCCGGCCACCGCGACACCGGGAGGGTCACCCGGACGACGCGCCCGGCGCCGGAGCCGAATCCCCCGGACGGCGGGGCGCACTGCGGTGCACGGGCCGGGCTGTCACCACCCGCCCAGTCCGGCCGGTTACTATTCTGGGAACTGCCCACGACCGTGTGCCCCACCGCGCCCCCGCGGCGGCACGGAGAACGCCGCCACTGGCCGAGCGAGAAAGGAGGCGGAATGGGTTTCTGGACCGGACTCGAGAACGGCATCGAGAAGGCCGTGCGCACCGCCTTCACCGCGGGGTCGCGCAAGCGCGTCGAGGCCGTGGAGATCGCGAGCGCGCTGCGCCGCGAACTGGACCAGGAGTCCTTCGGAGTCTCCGGCGGGCGCACCATGGCACCGAACGTCTTCACCGTGGAGTTCTCGGACGACGACTTCCCGCGAGCCCAGGAGTGGGGCGTGCAGCTGGCGGAGGAGCTGTGCGACGTGGTCATCCGCCACGCCCGGTCCCAGGCCTACACCCTCCAGGGCGCGGTGCGGGTGAGCTTCGTGCGCGAGCCCGAGCTGGAGACCGGCGAGTTCCGGATCCTCTCGTCCTTCGAGCGCACCAGCACCCCGCAGGCACCCGCGGACGCCGGGACCTCCGCGCGAGCCCCGCAGCCCCCGGCGCCCGCGCCGCACGCCCAGGGGTACACCGCACCCGGCCACGACGACGCCGCGCCCGCTCCGGAACCCGTGGCGCCCCGGTCCGCGCCGAACGCCGTGCCCGTGATCGAGGTGGGCTCCGAGCGCTTCTCCCTCAACGCCCCGAGCGTGAGCGTGGGCCGTTCCGCGGAGGCGGACATCACCGTGGAGGACACCGGGGTCTCCCGCAAGCACCTGGAGATCCGTCGCCAGGGCCAGAACTACCTGGCTGTGGACCTCGGCTCCACCAACGGCTCCTCCGTGGACGGCCAGAGGATCCAGGGCCGCGCCCAGCTCGTGGACGGCTCCGTGATCACCATGGGACGCACCAGGCTGGTCTTCCGGCTGCTGGTCCCGAAGGAGAGGCGCTGACGTGTCCGAACTGACCGTGACCCTGCTGCAGTTCGGCTTCCTGGCCCTGCTGTGGCTGTTCATCGCCGCCGTGGTCTTCTCCCAGGCCCGCGACCTCAGCGTGAGCGGCAAGGCCCGCTCGCGATCCCGCGGCCGCACCCGCTCCGCCGTGGCCACCAAGGAGCCCCCCGGTCGTCGCGCTGAGCCCGCCGCTGCCGCCGCTCCCGTGACGGGTGGTTCCAGGCACCGGCCCCAGCAGCTCGTGGTGCTCGACGGCCCGCTCGCGGGCAGCAGCTACCAGCTGGGCGCCGCGCCCGTGATGCTCGGCCGCTCCCCCGAGGCCACCGTTCCGCTCGAGGACGACTACGCCTCGGGCCGCCACGCCCGCCTGTTCCCGCAGGGCTCACGCTGGTTCCTGGAGGACCTCGGCTCCACCAACGGCACGTTCGTGCAGGGCCAGAAGCTGACCCGTGCCGCGGCCGTGGAGCCGGGTGTCCCGTTCCGCGTGGGACGCACCGTGATGGAACTGAGGCCGTAGCCCATGCCCATCGCCTTCCGCTACGCCGCTCGCTCCGACGTGGGGCGCGTGCGCTCCAAGAACGACGACTCCGCCTACGCGGGCCGGTACCTGGCCGTCGTCGCCGACGGCATGGGCGGCCACGTGGGCGGCGACGTGGCCTCCGCCTCCGCGGTGATCGACCTCACGCACCTGGACCACGCGGGCCACGACGGCGACGCCGAGACCGTGCTCGCGGACGAGATCCAGAACGCCAACCAGAACCTCGCGAAGCTCGTGCAGTCCAATCCTCGGCTGGGCGGGATGGGCACCACCGTGACCTCCCTGCTGATCGACGGGGACGAGATCTCCGTGGCCCACATCGGGGACTCCCGCGCGTACCGGCTCTCCGAGAGCGAGGGCTTCCAGCAGGTCACCACGGACCACACCTTCGTGCAGCGCCTCATCGACGAGGGCCGTCTGCACCCCGAGGAGGCCGAGACCCACCCCCACAAGAACGTCCTGATGCGCGTGCTCGGGGACGTGGACGCCTCCCCGGAGCTCGAGGTCCGCACCGTGCGCCCCGCCGTGGGCGAGCGCTGGCTGCTGTGCTCAGACGGCCTCAACGCCGTGGTCAACGCCAGGACCATCGAGAGCGTGATGCGCTCCACGGGTGACCTCAACCAGATCGTGAACTCGCTCGTGGAGCTCACCCTGGACCGCGGTGCCCCCGACAACGTGACCGTGGTGGTCGTGCAGGTGGACGAGATCCCCCACGGCAACGAGGCGCACCCCATGACCGGGGAGGGCCAGGGCGCCGTGCCGGACGAGTCCCGCACCTCGGACGAGCGGCTGCGCGTGGAGACCTACGAGGCGCTCGAGGACCACTGGAACGGGCCGATCGACTCGCCCGTGGCCGGTGGCGGGCACGACTACCGCGAGCCCGGGCGCCAGGACCCCGCCGCTCAGGAACCCCCGCAGTCCTCGGCCTCCGCGCTGCGCCAGGACCTCGCCGAACGCCCCCACCTCCTGGTGGGCGCGGCGGCCAACGCCACCCAGACGGGCCGGATCCCCACGGTCTCCGACTCCGCGATGCAGCGCCGCTCCACCATGCTCTCCACCTCCACCCTGGAGGAGACCACCGACCCCGCCGAGGTGCGCAGCCTGCTGCGCCGCAAGGGCGAGGACCCCGAGCCCGGGACCCGGCGGCGTCGTGCCGCGTGGATCGCCGGCGGTGTGGTGCTCGCGGTCGCGCTGCTGCTGGGCGGCTGGGGAGCCCGCGCCTGGACGTCGTCGCAGTACTACGTGGGCGAGGACCAGGGAAAGGTGGCCGTCTACCAGGGCGTCTCGCAGAGCCTGGGTCCCATCTCGCTGAGCGAGCTCGACTCCACCACGGACATCCCCGTGGACTCCCTGTCCCAGTACGCCCAGGAACGGGTGCGCGCCACGATTCCCGTCGGGAGCCGCGAGGAGGCGGAGGAGATCGTGGTGGAGCTCAAGAACTCGAGCAGCCCGGAGCCCCGCCCCACCGGCAAGGT
>NZ_JASDCY010000025.1:0-35907 GCF_030407675.1 Kocuria sp. APC 4018
TCACCAGTTCCGCCCGCTGCTCGTCGTCGATCTTGTGCCCCAGGAACGTCAGCGCCACCCCCGCCACCGGCAGCCCCCGGTGGTCGTGCGCCGCGACCGCCACCGAGGCGAAGTTCGGCGTCACGTCCCCCTCCTCCACGGCCCAGCCGCGCTCACGGGTCCGTTCCAGCTCCGTGCGCAGCTGACCCGGCGTCGTGATCGCCGTGCTCTCCCAGCGCGACGCGAACGAGTCCCGGTCCGGGTACAGCGCTCGCACCTGCGCCGCGGGCAGCCCCGCCAGCATCGACCGCCCGCTCGCCGTGAGGTGCGCCGGGATGCGCACCCCCACGTTCGTCACCAGCGACGGCTTGTACGGCGCCCGCTCCTCCACCACGTACACCACGTCCCGCCCGTGCATCACCGCCAGGTGCGCGTTCTCGCCCACCGCGTCCACGAGCGCGCGCAGCAGCGGCTCGCCCAGCCGCGCCATCGGGTCCTGCCGCGTGTACGCCGAGGACAGCTCGAACGCCGCGATCCCCAGCCCGTACAGCCGCTCCTCGGGCAGGTGCACCACGAATCCCTGCTCGGTCATCACCGCCAGCAGGTGGTACACGCTGGACCGCGGGAGCTCCAGCGCCGTCGCAATCGACGACGCCGCCACCGGCCCCTTCCGCGACGCCAGGAACCGCAGGATCCGCAGCGTGCTCTGCGCGGCAGGCACCTTGGCTCCCGGCATGGGGTCTCCTTCGACGAGCGGGGGTGGGTGACGACGACGCCGCGCGGCCACCGTGCGTGCCCCCGACCCGGCGTGCCGTACGATCTGCGTGTCTGGAATACCAGACGATATCTGGTGTCGGGCCTCCCCGCGATCCCCGGTGATGGGCTTGTGTGGAGCAAAGGTAATTCAGATCACACGCGAGCACCGCGAGGCGGCCCAGGGAGGCGGCACCGCGGGGAAGGACGCTGTATGACGACCACCCGGATCACCCCGCCGGACCCTGAGGTGTGGAGCGGCAGGACGGACGGGGACACCCCCGAGCACCTGCGCTGGCACCAGCGGGCATGGCAGGGCATCGCCCAGGACGACACGCAGCAGACCGCACAGAATGTCTCCCGGGGTGATGGCCGGGGCGGCGCCGACCAGGACGGCGTCCCCGAGGCCCCCGCCGTCGAACTCGTCGGCTTCTCCTGCGACGAGGGCGTCCGCCGCAACAAGGGCCGCGTGGGCGCCTCCGAGGGCCCGGACGCCCTGCGCGGGGCCCTCGCCCCTCTGGCGATGCATGCCGACTTCGGTATCCACGACGCCGGCACCGTGGTGGTCCCGGACCGCGACCTGGAGGACGGTCAGGACACCCTGGGCCATCAGGTCGCACGCCTCCTGGACACGGGCAACCCCGTGGTCGTCCTGGGTGGCGGCCACGACACCGCGTGGGGCAGCTACCTGGGACGCACCCGCTGCGAGCGTCTGCAGGGCCAGCGCGTGGGTGTGCTGAACCTGGACGCCCACTTCGACCTGCGGCAGGCGGACGAGCCCTCCTCCGGCACCCCGTTCCTGCAGATGGCCCGTGCGGACCAGGAGGCCGGCCGCACGTTCGACTACACCGTGCTGGGCATCAGCGAGCCCAACAACACCGCCATCCTGTTCCGCACCGCGGAGGAGCTGGGCGTCGAGTTCCTCACGGACGAGCAGTGCCAGCCACGCCACCTCGACGCCGTCCTGGAGGTCGTGGACCGCCTCGTCGAACGCGTGGACGCCATCCACCTGAGCATCGACCTGGACGTCCTGCCTGCCGCCGTGGCGCCCGGCGTGAGCGCCCCGGCCGGATACGGTGTTCCTCTGGAGACCATCCAGGCCGTGTGCCACCGCGTGGCCCGCAGCGGCAAACTGGTGCTCGTGGACGTGGTGGAGCTGCTGCCGCGGATGGACGTGGACGGCCGCACCGCCCGCGCCGCCGCGCGCCTCATCACCACCCTGGCCCACGATGCCCTGAGCACGACGCCGCCGCCCCCGGCCTCCGCGGGCACGTCCCCGCGCGCGGGAGGCGCCGTCGCGACGTCGTCCTCCCCGCGCACCGGGGGTGACGCGGCGACGTCGTCCCCGGAGGCGGCGACCACCGCATCAACCGTCAGCCCCGCACCGACCCCACCCACCGGCCCCGCCGGGAACACCACGGGAGATCACCGATGAGCAGTTCAACCCCGCAGCAGCCCGCTCCGCAGGTGCCCCCGCAGGAGAACCACACCCTGTCCCGCGGGCTGAGCATGCGCCACATCCAGTTCATCGCGCTGGGCTCGGCGATCGGAACCGGGCTGTTCTACGGCTCGGCCACCGCCATCCAGGTGGCCGGCCCGTCGGTGATCCTCGCGTACCTGATCGCCGGAGCGGTGGTCTACATGGTCATGCGGGCCCTGGGCGAGATGGCCGTGCGCCACCCCGTCCCTGGTTCATTCGGCCAGTATGCCGCGCGCTACCTGGGCCCGTTCGCGGGCTTCGTCACGGGCTGGACGTTCGTGTTCGAGATGATCGTGGTGGCCATCGCGGACGTCACCGCGTTCGGCGTGTACATGGGCTTCTGGTTCCCGGACACCCCCCGCTGGATCTGGGTCACCGCCGTCATCCTGTTCATTGCCGCGATCAACACCCGCAACGTGAAGATCTTCGGCGAGATGGAGTTCTGGCTGACCATCATCAAGGTGGGGGCCATCCTGGCGATGATCGGCGGCGGCATCGTGCTCATGGTCCTCGGCGTCTCCTACGCCCCGGGCGAGCCCGTGGGGCTGCAGAACCTGGTGGACCACGGAGGCTTCATGCCCAACGGCCTGGGCGGTCTGCTGGCCGCGCTGTCCGTGGTGGTCTTCGCGTTCGGCGGCATCGAGACCATCGGCATCACCGCGGGGGAGGCCGGCGATCCGGCCCGCTCCATTCCCAAGGCCGTCAACGCCGTGCCCGCCCGCATCCTGCTGTTCTACGTGGGCACCATGGTGGTGCTGATGTCCCTGGTGCCGTGGACCGAGATCACCGGCGAGGCCAGCCCGTTCGTGCAGATCTTCTCTGCCCTGGGTATTCCCGCGGCGGCATCCATCCTCAACGTGGTGGTCATCGTCGCCGCCATCTCCGCAATCAACGCGGACACCTTCGGCGCCGGCCGCATGCTCTTCGGCCTCGCGGAGCAGGGCCAGGCGCCCCAGGCGTTCACCAAGGTCTCCAGGAACGGCGTCCCGTGGCTCACCGTGGTGGTCATGGGCATCGCCCTGGGCATCGGCGCGATCCTCAATGTGGTGATCCCCGAGGACGTGTTCCTGGTGATCGCCTCGATCGCCACGTTCGCCACCGTGTGGGTGTGGCTCATGATCCTGCTCTCGCACATTGCCATGCGCCGCGAGATCGAGCGCAAGAACCGCCCCGAGTCCGCGTTCAAGGTTCCTTTCTGGCCCGTGGCCTCGTGGGCCGCGACCGCCGGCATCCTGTTCGTGATCGCCCTGCTCGGCTGGTTCCCGGACACCCGCGTGGCGCTGATCGTGGGCGTCGTGTGGCTCGTGCTCCTGGGCGTGGGCTACCTGCTGTTCGTCAAGGGCGGCGGCCGCAACCGCCCCGACCTGGACGACCACACCGCGCTGATCACCCTGCCCCGCAGCTGATCCCCGCCTGCTGAGAGCCCCGGCCCGTCTGCGAGCCGGGGCTCTCCCCTGCCCGGACGACGACGCCGCACGGCCGGGTCCGCGCGCCCCGTCACGCACCGCGCGGGTCACGGGTTCGTCCCCGCTGGGCAGTGCAACCTCCTGAACGGGGCGCGGCCACCGTCCGCTCCAGCGCCTGCGCGTGGCGCGCTGGCGCCGCTCCGTGCTCTCTGAGCAGGCCACCCGGGAGTTGCCGAAAAGCGGGGTGCAGCGGCGCGCTGCCCTGGAGGGCTACCGGGCGGACTCCGGGGAGGCGGGGACGGCGGCGTCGTGCGCGGGAGCATGTGCGGCGCCCACGCCCGCGGCAACGAGCGCGACGATCTCCCGCATCCGCTCCAGCACCAGGTCCAGCTCCGCGCGACCCTGGCGGGCGCGGTTGAGCTCGGCCAGCCCGCTGGTGACGATCATCCGCGCGCCCACGTCCAGGGGGGCGGCGTCGGCGTCCGAGGCGGCGGGGCGGCAGCCCGCGAGCATCCGGGCGATGTGGTCCTCCAGCTTCTCCACGAGCACCAGCACCTCGCGGCGGTGCGGCAGGTCCTCGCCGAAGAGGATCTCGCGCGCGATCCACACCGTGGTCTCTGGCCAGTGGACGGCCATGTCGAAGATGGGGTCGAGCGAGTCCATGATCGCGTCCACCACAGCGGCGGGGGAGCGCTGGGCGGGGCCGGGGGTCGCGTCCAGGGCGTCGTTGACGTGGTCCGCCCAGATGTTCTCGGTGACCATCATGAGCAGCTCCGCCTTGGTGGCGGCGTACTGGAACACGGTGCCCGCTGCCACGTCCGCGCGGGCGGCCACCTCGCTCATGGACATCTGCGCGTAGCCCTTCTCGCTCACGAGCGCGCGGGCGGCGGCCAGGATGCGAGCGCGCTTCTCGGCCTTGGCGATTTCGCGGCGGCCGGGACCGCGCGGACTCACGCGGGAGGCCGCGTGCTCCAGGGGATGTCCCCGGCGGCGCGGCGTCGGGTTCTGAATTTTCTCCACCAGATAATTGTATTGCACTCAAAATTGATTAGGCTCAATTATGTACGCAGGGAGCGCCAGAGCGACGCCCCGCGGAAGGAGGAACGACATGCAGTTCACAGCAGGCAACTACGAGGCCTTCATGCGGCCCCGCCCGGCGGAGCACGCCCAGGACACCCGCGCGTGGATCGTGGGGTCCGGTCTGGCCGGCCTCGCCGCGGCGGTGTTCCTGGTCCGGGACGCCGGCGTGCCCGGCGAGAACGTGACCGTGGTGGAGAAGGGGCGGCTGCCCGGCGGCGCCCTGGACGGTCTGGACGTCCCCGAGAAGGGGTTCGTGATCCGCGGCGGGCGCGAGCTCGAGAACCACATGGAGTGCCTGTGGGACATGATGCGCTCTGTGCCGTCCCTGGAGATTGAGGGCGCGTCCGTGCTGGACGAGTTCGCGTGGCTCAACCGGGACGACCCCAACTACTCCCTGTGCCGCGCCACCGTGAAGCAGGGCCAGGACGCTGGCCCCGAGGGCAAGTTCGACCTCCCGCAGCGCGCGCAGAAGGACCTGCTGCACGTCTTCATGGCCACGCGCGAGGAGATGGAGGGCAAGCAGATCCAGGAGGTCATGAGCAAGGAGTTCCTGGCCTCCCCGTTCTGGATGTACTGGCGCACCATGTTCGCGTTCGAGGAGTGGCACTCCGCGCTGGAGTTCAAGCTCTACCTGCACCGCTTCGTGCACCACATCGGCGGGCTGCCGGACTTCTCTGCGCTGAAGTTCTCCAAGTACAACCAGTACGAGTCCTTCGTGCTGCCCCTGATCTCCTACCTCACGGAGCGCGGCGTCACCTTCCAGTACGACACCGACGTCCGCGACATCGACTTCTCCCACCGCAACGGCGAGATCCGCGCCACCGCGATCCACTGGGTGCGCGAGGGCGCCACCGAGACCCAGGAGCTTGGTGAGCACGACCTCGTGTTCACCACCATCGGCTCCCTCGTGGACAACTCGGACGACGGCGACCACGCCACCCCCGCGAAGCTCGACCGCGGTCCCGCCTCGGCCTGGGACCTGTGGAAGCGGATCGCCGCCAAGGACCCCTCCTTCGGGCGCCCCGAGGTGTTCTGCTCCTCGATCGACAAGACCAAGTGGGAGTCTGCCACCGTCACCACCCTGGACGAGCGGATCCCCGAGTACATCCGGAAGATCGCGCAGCGGGATTCGTTCAGCGGCCGCGTGGTCACGGGCGGGATCGTCACGGCGGAGGACTCCTCGTGGCTGCTCAGCTGGACCGTGAACCGCCAGCCGCACTTCAAGAAGCAGCCGAAGGACCAGGTCGTGGTGTGGGTCTACTCGCTGTTCGTGGACACCCCCGGCGACTTCGTGAAGAAGACCATGGCCGAGTGCACGGGTGAGGAGATCACCCAGGAGTGGCTCTACCACCTGGGCGTTCCGGTGGAGGAGATCCCGGAGCTCGCGGCCACCGGCGCCAAGACGGTGCCCGTGATGATGCCGTACGTGACCAGCTTCTTCATGCCGCGCCACGCGGGCGACCGCCCGCAGGTGGTGCCCGAGGGCGCCCGGAACTTCGCCTTCCTGGGTCAGTTCGCGGAGACGGGCCGCGACTGCATCTTCACCACCGAGTACTCGGTGCGCACCGGCATGGAGGCCGTCTACCAGCTCATGGGCGTGGAGCGCGGCGTTCCCGAGACGTGGGGCAGCACCTACGACGTGCGGGTGCTGCTGGAAGGCCTCACCCGGCTGCGGGACGGCGAGAAGGTCCGGATCCCCGGGCCGGAACCGCTGCGCAAGCGGCTGCGTCGTCGTCTGGAGAACGGCGAGGTGGGCGAGCTGCTCGAGGAGTACGGCGTGCTGTGACCCTCAGCGCGCGCTGAGCGACCCTGCGCGGGTGCGGCCGGAGGGTGTCACCGCGAGGTGTACAGCCTCCGCGCCAGCTCGTGCAGGGTCAGCCTCTCCCGCAGGCTCATGTCCAGTTCGTCCAGCAGCTTCTTCTGCATGGCGGCGGCCTTCTTCTCCAGGGAGCGACCGGCGTCCGTGAGGGAGACGACCACGGAGCGCTCATCGCGTTCGCACCGCTTGCGGGTGACGAAGCCGGCGGCCTCCATGCGCCGCAGCAGGGGCGAGAGGGTTCCACTGTCCAGCATGAGGGTCTCCCCCAGCTGGTGGACGGAGCGGTGGTCGTCCTCCCACAGCACGAGCATCACCAGGTACTGCGGATAGGTCAGACCCATCGCCTTCAACGGCTCCCGGTAGGCACTGGTGACCTTGCGCGAGGCGGTGTACAGCGCGAAGCACAGTTGCGTGTCCAGGCGGAGCTCGGGATCCATGCGTCCATGGTACGGGAGGGCCCTGCGGTGCGACCTGGGCCGACGGGAGTTTGTTGAACAATGCCACCGAATCGCGTATAACTATGATCCGGCTCACAGGGTGTCCGCATCCTTTCGCTCGTCCCTTTCCCCGACAGCACGGAGACCCCGGTGGCTGACCACGACCACGCCCCAGACCCCACGAACGCCTCGACCGGAGGGTCCTCCGTGGCCACGGCCACGCAGGCGGATGCCGCGAACGAGCGGCCCGTCAACCGCCGGTTCGAGACCAACTGGGCCATCTCCCTCTTCGGCACCGCGGTGGGCGCGGGCGTGCTGTTCCTGCCCATCAATGCTGGGCTTGGCGGCCTTTGGCCGCTGCTGATCGTCACCATCCTGATCGGCCCCATGACGTACCTGTCCCACCGGGCGCTGTCCCGCTTCGTGTGCGCCTCCCCCGTCCCGGGCGAGGACATCACGGTGGTGGCCCGCAAGGCCTTCGGCGAGGGCATCGGCCGGGTCATCACCGTCCTGTACTTCCTGGCGATCTACCCGATCGTGCTGATCTACGGGGTGAGCATCACCAACACCGTGGACAGCCTCATGGTCAACCAGCTGGGCATGGCGTCCCCGCCGCGCTGGCTGCTCTCGGGCATCCTGGTGGCGCTGCTCATGCTCGTGATGTTTACGGGTCAGCGCATCATGCTGATCGTCACCCAGTGGCTTGTGTACCCGCTGATCCTGATCCTGCTGGGCGTGACGCTGTACCTGATCCCCACGTGGGACCTCAGCGTGTTCCAGGGTGTTCCCTCCGCGGGCGACTTCCTGATGTCCGTGTGGATGATCATCCCGGTGCTCGTGTTCGCCTTCAACCACTCGCCGGCCGTGAGCCAGTTCTCCGTGGCCATGAAGCACCAGTACGGGGAGCACGCGAGCGCGCGCGCCTCCGTGGTCCTGCGCCGCAGCACCCTGCTCCTGGTCGTCTTCACCATGGGTTTCGTGTGGTCCTGCGTGCTCTCGTTGGGCCCGGACGGGCTGCAGGCCGCCAAGGACCAGAACCTGCCCGTCCTGTCCTACCTGGCCAACGAGAACGGCAGCCCGTTCATCGCCTACCTGGGCCCCGCCGTGGCGCTGACGGCGATCGCCTCCTCCTTCTTCGGCCACTACATGGGCGCCGCCGAAGGCGCCGTGGGGGTCGTGCGCTCCACCGTGGACCCGCAGGGAACCAGGATCGGCACCAAGACGCTGCACACCGCCGTGGCCGTGTTCATGTTCGTGACCACGTGGCTCGTGGCCATCGCGAACCCCAGCGTGCTCTCGCTCATCGAGTCCCTCGCGGGCCCGGTGATCGCGATGATCCTGTACCTCATGCCCATGTACGCGATCCACAAGCTCCCCGCGCTGGAGCCCTACCGCGGCAAACTCTCCAACGTGTTCGTCACGGTGGCCGGCCTGGTGGCCGTGAGCGGCATCATCTACGGCCTGGTGGCCTGACGCCCCACGCCGCCGCAGGACGACGCCGCTGGGCCGGGTCCGCGTCCGGCCGCCGGTGGTGCGGTGCGGACCGCTACGGGCCTGCCGCCCCGGGCCCGGGGCGGTCCCCCTGTGTAGATTGGCCGTGACCGAGGCCGCGACCCCCGCTGCTGCGCAGCGGGGGTCGTTGCACACCACCGACCGAACGGGTGAGGAGCCCAGATGACCACCGTGGTGCTGTTCCGCGACGACCTCCGGGTCACCGACCACCCCGCCCTGCACGAGGCGGTGTCCCACGGCGAACCCGTGGTGTGCCTCTACGTCCTGGACGAGGAGTCGCAGGGTATCCGCCCGCTCGGTGGCGCTGCCAAGTGGTGGCTGCACCACTCCCTGAGCTCACTGGCCGCGGACCTCTCCGACCTGGGGGTACCCCTCACGTTGCGGCGCGGCCCGGCAGGGGAGGTGGTGCCCGGCGTCGTGCGCGAGACCGGCGCGAACCGCCTGCTGTGGAACCGCCGCTACGGCGGGCCGGAGCGTGCGGTGGATGCCGGGCTCAAGGAGTGGGCCGGGGAGAACGGTGTGGACGCCCACTCGTATGCCGGTTCGCTCATGTTCGAGCCGTGGACCGTCAGCACCCAGAACGGGGACCCCTACCGGGTGTTCACGCCGTTCTGGCGCGCGTGCACCAGTGGGCCGCCGCCCCGGGAACCGTACCCGGCGCCGTCGTCGATCGACCCCGCAGACCCGGCACCGGCCTCCGATGACCTGGCCAACTGGGGCCTGCTGCCCACGCACCCGGACTGGTCCGGGGGGCTGGCGCGCACGTGGACCGTGGGGGAGCGGGCGGCGCACGAGCGGCTGGACGACTTCCTGGACGAGCGGCTGCCGCGCTACGCCCAGGACCGGGACGTGCCCGCCAAGCCGGCCACGTCGGGGCTGTCCCCGCATCTGCGCTGGGGCGAGATCAGCCCGTACACCGTGTGGCACACCGCGCTGGAGCGTGCCGAGAACCCCGGGAAGTTCCTCACCGAGGTGGGGTGGCGGGAGTTCTCCTGGTACAACCTGTACGTCCACCCGGACATGGCCACCGAGAACATCAACCCGAAGTTCGACGCCTTCCCGTGGCCCCCGCTGGACGAGGACGTGCTCGCCGCGTGGCAGATGGGGCGCACCGGGATCCCGCTGGTGGACGCCGGGATGCACGAGCTGTGGGAGACCGGGACCATGCAGAACCGCGTGCGCATGGTGGTGGCCTCCCTGCTGGCCAAGAACCTGCTGATCGACTGGCGCCTGGGCGAGCAGTGGTTCTGGGACACCCTGGTGGACGCGGACCCCGCGAGCAATCCGCACAACTGGCAGTGGGTGGCCGGCTGCGGCACGGACGCCGCGCCCTACTTCCGGATCTTCAACGCCGAGACGCAGCAGAAGAAGTTCGACCCTGACTTCGAGTACGTGGACCGCTGGAACGGGCGGCAGGAGGGCGTGGAGCCCATCGTGGACCTCAAGGAGTCCCGGGCGCACGCGCTCGAGCTGTTCAAGAGCCTGTAGGTGCCGGGTCTACCCTGACCCCATGAAGATCACGGTGCTGGGTGCCAGTGGGAATTTCGGAGCGAACGTGGCGGACGTGCTGGAGGGGCGCGGCCACACGGTGGTGCGGGCCAGCCGCCGCACGGGGGTGGACGCGGTCACCGGGGAGGGCCTCGCGCAGGCCCTCGACGGTGCGGACGCGGTGGTGGACGCCCTCCACATCACCACCATGGGCGCGCGCAAGGCCGTGCCGTTCTTCGCGCGCTCGGCGTCGAACGTCGCCACGGCGGCGCACGAGCAGGGCGTGGGTCGGATCGTGTGCCTGTCCATCGCTGGCGCCGAGGACCCGCGCGTGAACTCCGGGTACGGCTACTACAAGGGCAAGGCCGTGCAGCAGAGCATCTACCAGCAGTGCCCGGTCCCGTCCGTGACGGTGCGCTCCACCCAGTGGTTCGACTTCGTCCCCGCGACCATGGGCATGGTCAGCCGGGGCCCGGTGGCGCTCGCCCCCACCATGCTCATGGCGCCCGCCCTGCGTGAGGAGGTCGCGGACGTCGTGGCCGACGCCGCCACCGCTCCCCGCGGGGCCCGTCACGAGATCCTCGCGGTCCGGGGCCCGGAGGCGGACACCATCGCGAACTTCGCCCGCCGCATCCTCGCCGCCGGCGGAGACCTGGGTGGACAGCGTCCAACGACGATCAAGGAGGCGTCTTACCTGGGGCGCGGCATCGCGAACGGCGGGCTGATCCCGCAGGACGCGTTCGTCACCGCCACCCGGTTCGAGGACTGGCTGGGCTGAGCTCCGGAGCCTGGTCGGGGCGGTCGACCTTCTTAAGGGCTCGCAGCGACGTTCCGGAGAACTCAATCGCCCAGGTCAAGAATGTCCTCCACCTCGGCCAGCGAGTAGGTGCGTTCGCGGCCGGCACGCACATTCTGTGCGGTGTCCAGGATCTCGTAGTCGCGGACCAGCTGGTCGATGTGTGTCTCCACGGCCTCGCGCAGGTAGTAGGACTTCGAGCGCCCTGTGCGGGCCGCCAGGCGCTCCAGCTTGGCCCCGGTTTCGTCGGACAGCTTCACAGATGTGGCCACGGTCATGGGGACATCCCCTTTCAGGGGCGGATTGACTACAGGTAGTCAATTTTACCCGCCGTCAGGATGGCGACAAGGGGTGGTGCGCACCAGCGTACGGGCGCTCGAGCCCGAAAAAACGGCGCAGCGCTTCGGCGCCCTCGCAGGTCACGGGAGTCTCGGGGCGCACGTACGTCTCCGGGGTGACGACGACGCGCTGCTCCTCCACGCCCACGGCGCCGTCGCGGGTGTTCTGGGCAATGCGGGCCCTGCCGTTGTCCACGTAGCCGGTCTTCCGGCTCACCGCGGCGGAGGCGTGGTTGCCCACCACGTACTCCGAGTGGCATGCGAGGGCGTCCAGCTCGTCGAACGCGAACCCCACGGCCATCTGGCGCATGAGAGTGCCCATGCCCTGTCCGTGGTGCGCGCGCCCGAGCCACGAGCCCGAACTGACCGAGCGTGCCACGGGGAAGTCCCGGGCCGCGAGGTCCTGCATCCCCACCAGCTCGCCCCGAAACCGGACGGCCAGCGCCAGGTTCCAGTGCTGCGGTGCGAACGTGGAGCGTTGAGTCCACCACCAGGACAGCGATGTGGTCGGGAAGCCGTCGGACGTCCCCGGCGCGAACGGTTCCTCGTGCCAGGCGCGTAGGAACGGCATGGGCAGACCCGCCACGGAAATCCCGCCCTGGACGAGTTCCACCAGCTCCGGGAAGTCCTCGTCCCGCAGCACGCGCAGCTCCAGGTCCTCGCACGTGATGCGCAGTCCGAAGGGCGGAAAGATCTCCTCGAGGGTCAGCATGGTCGATTCTCTCAGTCCAGGGGCCACGTGGCCGGGGGAAACTCCGTGAGGGGTGCCATGGGGCCCCGGGGGATCCAGTCCATGTACCAGGGCCCCCTGCCCACGAGCATGTCGGCGTAGACCGCCCGCAGCTCCTCATCGCTCAGCAGGTCGAGGTCCGACCAGCTGTGACCCACGGGGGCGCCCTCCCGGTTCTGCCCCAGGGCTCTGCTGCCGTGGCGGATCTTCGCGAGGAAGTGCTCCTGGGACCGGTAGGGGAAGTGCAGGACGCGCAGGTCCTGTCCGATGAGCCCCGGTCGGTGCACGGAGTGGTTGCCGTGGGCCAGGTGCGCCCAGCGGTGGGGCCGGAAGGCGACCTTGGGCAGCGGGTCGGGCCCTGTTCCCACCAGGAAGCCCTCGGGCGTGCGCACCGCGTTGTGGACGTGCGCGGACTGCACGGGTCTGTCCGGGGCAGAACGCTGCAGGACCTCGGCCAGGGTGCCGCCCAGCCCGTACCAGAACTCGTCGGCGTCGACGGGAACGATCCACTTCGCGCCGCGTTCCACCGCCTGCTGCACCAGGACGTCCAGCTTGTGCTCCTGGAGCCGGCGCGGCAGCTCGTCATCGGCCAGGACCAGTTCCAGATCTCCGTGGTACTCCTCCAGGAACTGCCTGGTGCCGTCCGTGGAGGCGTTGTCGCAGACCAACAGGCCGGTGACTCCCTGGCGCTCCAGGTGGTCCAGGACGAGAGGCAGGACGTCCATCTCGTTGTGGACCACCGCGACCGCCCACACGCCGCCCCGGGCGGGGACGTCCCGGCCGGGGTGCGGTACGAGACGCACGGCGTCCCGCACTTCGCGGAACACCCGCCGTCGGGAGCGCGAGTGGTCCCGTGCCGCGGCCTCCGCCGACCGCCTCACCCGTTTCAGGGCCAGGTCCTTCCGGCTCGCCATCCTGGCCAGCACGTCACCCATCGCGCCGGCCCTCCAGGTCCAGCAGCTTCAGCGCCTCCTCGCGCATCTCCACCTTGCGGACCTTGCCGGTCACGGTCATGGGGAACTCGTCCACCACGTGCACGTAGCGGGGGATCTTGTGGCGGGAGATCTTCCCGTCCGCGAACTCCAGGATGGCCTCGGCGGTGAGGGTGGCAGCGCCGTCGCGCAGCCGCAGCCAGGCCATGAGCTCCTCGCCGTACTTCTCGCTGGGCACACCGATCACCTGGGCGTCCACGATGTCCGGGTGGGTGTAGAGGAACTCCTCCACCTCGCGCGGGTAGATGTTCTCCCCACCGCGGATCACCATGTCCTTGATGCGCCCGGTGATCTGCGCGTAGCCGTCCTGGTCCATCACGGCGATGTCCCCGGTGTGCAGCCAGCCCTCCGGGTCGATGGCCTCGCGGGTCTTCTCCTCCTGGCCCCAGTAGCCCTTCATCACCGAGTAGCCGCGGGTGCAGAACTCACCGGCCTGCCCGCGGGGCACCGTCTCGCCTGTGGAGGGGTCCACGATCTTGACCTCCACGTGCGGGTGCACCCGCCCCACGGTGCCCACGCGGCGGTCCAGGGAGTCGTCCGAGCGGGTCTGGAAGCTCACCGGGGAGGTCTCGGTCATGCCGTAGCAGATGGCCACCTCCCGCATGTTCATCCGGTCGATGACCTTGCGCATGACCTCCATGGGGCACGGGGACCCGGCCATCACCCCGGTGCGCAGGGTGGAGAGGTCGTAGTCCGCGAAGTCCGGCAGCTCCAGCTCCGCGATGAACATGGTGGGCACCCCGTACAGGCTGGTCGCCTTCTCCTGGGCGACGGCGCGCAGCGCGGCCCGCGGGTCGAAGCCCGGCCCGGACAGGATGATCGCACAGCCGTGGCTGGTGGCCGCGAGGTTGCCGATCACCATGCCGAAGCAGTGGTAGAGCGGCGGGACCACCACGATCCGGTCCTTCGCGGTGTAGTGCAGCAGCTCCCCGATGAAGTACCCGTTGTTGAGGATGTTCCGGTGGCTGAGCGTGGCTCCCTTGGGGCGCCCGGTGGTGCCGGACGTGTACTGGATGTTCACGGCGTCGTCGGCGTGCAGACCGGCGGCGACCGAGGCGAGCCGGGCGTCGTCGGGCTCCACGAACAGGGCGTCCCACTCGGGGCTGCCCATGAGCACCACGTTCTGCAGCTCCGGGGCGTGGGGGCGGGCGGCCTCCAGCATCCCCGCGTAGTCGCTGTTCTTGAACGCGGGGCTGCTGATGACCGTGGAGATCCCGGCCTGCGCGAGCGCGAAGTCCACCTCGTGCTGGCGGTAGGACGGGTTGATGTTGACCAGGATGGCGCCGAGCTCCGCGGACGCGTACTGCGTGAGCACCCACTCCCACGAGTTGGGCCCCCAGATTCCCACCCGGTCACCCGTGCGCACGCCCAGCCGGTCCAGGCCCGTGGCCAGGGACCGGACGTCGTGCAGGAACTCGCGGTAGGTCCACCGTTTCCCGGCGGCCACGTCCACGAGGGCCTCGTGGTCCGGGAAGCGCTCGGCGGTGCGGTGCAGGTTCTCGCCGATGGTCTCCTCCAGCAGCGGCTGATCGGTGGGACCGGCGGCGTAGGACGGCGTGGGGTCGGTCATCGGTGTCTCCTTGGTCGGGTGCCGGGAGGGTCAGCAGGGGCCGCGGCCGGCGGGTGGCTCGAGGTGGGGTGGTGCGCTCAGTTCTCGGCCGCGATGTGGTGACCCACGGTGGCCTTGAGGATCTCGTCCGTGCCGCCGAAGATCGTGAGCAGCCGCACGGCCGTGTACGCCTGCGCCACGGAGGACTCCAGGATGTAGCCGAACCCGCCGTGCAGCTGCAGGCAGCGGTCCACCAGGTCCTTGACCGTGCCGGTGGCCTGCAGCTTGATCTTCGAGGCCGCGATGAGGTCCAGCTGACCCCGGTTGAACAGCTCCACGCAGTGCGCCACGTACGCCTGGGACGCCTCCAGCTGCGCGCTCAGCTCGGCGAGCTCGAACTGCGTGTTCTGGAAGTCCAGCACGCGCTCACCGAACACGTTGCGGGTGGAGACGAACTCCGCGGTCTCGGCCAGCACGCCCTCGGCAATCGCCATCGCGGCCACGGCCACGCCCAGCCGGCCCTGCGGCAGCTGCTCCGTGATCTGGTCCAGCCCCCTGCCCTCCTCGCCCACGAGGTTGGCGGCGGGCACCCGGACGTCGTCGAAGAACAGCTCGGCGGTGTCCGAGGCCTGCAGGCCCATCTTGTCCAGCTGCTTGCCCGTGGTGTAGCCCTCGTGGTCCTTCTTCTCCACGAGGAACAGGCTGAAGCTGTCCCGGTTCCCGCGCGGTGAGGTGCCGCCGTCCGTGCGGGCCAGGACCAGGGCGGCGTCGCCGGAGATGCCGTTGCCGATGAACGTCTTCTGGCCGTTGAGCACGTACTCGTCGCCGTCGCGCACGGCCCTGGTGCGCACCCCGCGCAGGTCGGAGCCGGCGCCCGGTTCGGTGAAGGCGACGCTCGTGACCATCTCCCCGCCCAGGATCGCGGGCAGCCAGCGCTGCTTCTGCTCGTCCGTGCCGTACGCGAGCAGGTGCGGCAGCACCCAGTCGTCCTGCAGGTGGAACGCGAGCCCCAGAGCCAGGTGGCCCGAGCGCACGAACTCCTCGTCCATCACGCAGCGGAATCGGTAGTCGGCGAGCCCCATGCCCTCGTAGTCCTCCGGGACGGCCAGGCCGAGCAGCCCGGCCTCCGCGGCCTGGTTCCAGATGCCACGGTCCATCATGTGCTCGGCGTGCCACTGCGCGTAGTGCGGGGCCACCTCGCGCTCGTTGAACTCGCGGGCCACCGAGCGGAACTCCTCGTGCTCTTCGTCGTAGAAGCCGTGGATCATGGGGTCACCTTTCACTGGGAACGGGTTCGGCGGAGATGCCCAGCGCGAGCCGGGACATCTCCTTGAGGACCGCGCTGACCTGGGCGTCCGGGCTCTCGGTCCGGGCGCGGGAGTACGCGGTGGAGTTGATCAGGCCGATCACGGCGAACGCGCGCGTGGTCTGGTCCTGGAGGGAGCGTCCGGGCTCCAGGGCGAGCAGCACGTGGCACCACTCGGCCAGGTAGAGCCGCTGGATCTCCCGCACGGTGCGGCGGTTGTGCTGCTCCAGCGAGCCGAAGTCTCGCTCGTGCACGCGGATCAGCGCGGCGTCCGCGAGGGCGAAGTCCACGTGGAAGGAGATCAGCTCCGCCAGCGCCCGGGGGGTGTCCCCGTGCTCGGCACGGATCGCGCGCCCGCCGTCCAGCAGGCGCTGGGAGATCCCCACGAGCAGCTGGCACAGGATCTCCTGCTTGCTCTCGAAGTGCCGGTACACCCCGGGCCCGGAGATCCCGGCGCGCTCGCCGATGCTCTGCAGGGTCACCGCCTGGTAGCCGTGGCGCGCGAAAAGCTGCGCGGCGGCGTCGAGAATCCTGCGACGGCGCTCGCTCTTGGCCTGCTCGCGGGGCGTCACGACCACGCAACCTCCTTCGGGTGCCGTGCCCACCCCCGGACCTGTGCGGACGCTGGGCGGTGGGGCGTGGACAACGGTGATGGGCATCACTATAGTCCACCTTAGTTATCGAGCATTAACTGAATTTTCCGAAGGGACGAGATGGCTTTCCTCACGAGCGAGCTGGACCGCAGTTCCGCCGCGTTCCGCACGAACAGCGAGACCAGTGCGCGGCTGCGGGACGAGCTGCGTGAGCGCACGGCGCGGGCCGCCCTGGGCGGCCCCGAGAAGAGCCGTGAGCGACACCGCTCACGCGGCAAGCTGCTGCCTCGCGAGCGCGTGGCCCGGCTGCTGGACGAGGGCTCGCCGTTCCTGGAGATCGGCGCCCTGGCCGCGGAGGACATGTACGACGGCGCGTGCCCGGGTGCCGGGGTCATCGCCGGGATCGGGATGGTCCGGGGCCGCCTGGTGGTGGTGGTGTGCAACGACGCCACCGTGAAGGGCGGCGCCTACTACCCCGTGACGGTCAAGAAGCACCTGCGGGCGCAGGAGATCGCCGCGGAAAACCGGCTGCCGTGCGTGTACCTGGTGGACTCCGGCGGGGCGTTCCTGCCCCTGCAGGACGAGGTGTTCCCGGACCGGGACCACTTCGGGCGGATCTTCTACAACCAGGCGAACCTCTCCGCCCGCGGCATCCCGCAGATCTCCGCCGTGCTGGGCTCGTGCACCGCGGGCGGTGCGTACGTGCCCGCGATGAGCGACGAGACCGTGATCGTGCGCAACCAGGGCACCATCTTCCTGGGCGGCCCGCCCCTGGTGAAGGCTGCCATCGGGGAGGAGGTCACCCCGGAGGAGCTGGGCGGCGGCGAGCTGCACACCCTCACCTCCGGCGTGACCGACCACCTCGCGGAGAACGACGAGCACGCCCTGGAGATCGTCCGGGACATCGTGGGCACCCTCCCCGAGCAGAAGACCGTGGCGTGGGACGTGGTTGCCGCCCGGGAGCCGGACCTGAGCGTGGCGGACCTGGACGGGATCATCCCCGCGGACGTCAACGGCTCCTACGACGTGCGGGAGGTCATCGGGCGGATCGTGGACGGCAGCGAGTTCCACGAGTTCAAGAAGGACTACGGCACCACGCTGGTCACGGGCTTCGCGCACATCGACGGCCACCCCGTGGGGATCGTGGCGAACAACGGCATCCTCTTCTCCGAGGCCGCGCTCAAGGGCGCGCACTTCATCGAGCTGTGCGACCAGCGCGGCGTGCCCCTGGTGTTCCTGCAGAACATCACCGGCTTCATGGTGGGCCGGGACGCGGAGGCCGGGGGCATTGCCAAGAACGGCGCCAAGATGGTCACCGCGGTGGCCTCCACCCGGGTCCCCAAGTTCACGGTGGTGGTGGGCGGCTCCTTCGGCGCCGGCAACTACTCCATGTGCGGGCGCGCGTACTCCCCGCGGTTCCTGTTCACGTGGCCCAACGCCCGGATCTCCGTGATGGGCGGTCCGCAGGCGGCGTCCGTGCTGTCCACGGTCAAGAAGGACCAGCTGGCGGCGCGCGGCGAGCAGATGGACCCGGAGGAGCAGGAGCGCTTCGAGGCCCCCATCCGTGAGCAGTTCGAGTCCCAGGGCAACCCGTACTACTCCACGGCACGGCTGTGGGACGACGGCGTGATCGAGCCCGCAGACACCCGCCGCGTGCTGGCCATGGCGCTGGCCGCGGCGTCCCTGCAACCCCTTCCCGACCCGGGCTTCGGCCTCTTCCGGATGTAGGAGTCCTCGTTCATGTTCTCCACCGTGCTCGTCGCCAACCGAGGCGAGATCGCCGTGCGCGTGATGCGCACCCTGCGCGCCATGGGCATCCGCTCCGTGGCCGTGTACTCGGACGCCGATGCCGGCGCCCGCCACGTGAAGGAGGCGGACGTGGCCGTGCGGATCGGTCCCGCGGCCGCCGCCGAGAGCTACCTGGACATCGACGCCGTCGTGGCCGCCGCCCGGGAGACCGGCGCGGAGGCCGTCCACCCCGGCTACGGCTTCCTGGCCGAGAACGTGGACTTCGCCCGCGCGTGCGCCGCGGCGGGGATCGCGTTCATCGGCCCGCGGGAGCGTGCCCTGGAGATCATGGGGGACAAGATCGCCTCCAAGCTGCAGGTGGCCGAGCACGGGGTCCCCCTGGTGCAGGGCGTCTCCGAGCCCGGTCTCACGGACGAGCAGCTCGTGGCCGCCGCCGCGGACATGCCGTTCCCCGTGCTCATCAAGCCGTCGGCCGGTGGTGGCGGCAAGGGCATGCACGTGGTCGAGCGCTTCGAGGACCTCGCCGAGGCGTTGCCCGCCGCGCGCCGCGTGGCGAAGCAGAGCTTCGGGGACGATACCCTGCTGATCGAGCAGCTCGTGGCCACCCCGCGCCACATCGAGGTGCAGGTTCTCGCGGACACCCACGGCCACGTGATCCACCTGGGGGAGCGCGAGTGCTCGCTGCAACGCCGCCACCAGAAGGTGATCGAGGAGGCCCCGTCCGCCCTGCTGGACGCCGCCACCCGCGCGCGTATCGGGGAGGCTGCCGTGGCCGCCGCGAAGGCCGTGGACTACGTGGGCGCCGGGACCGTGGAGTTCCTGGTCTCGGACCGCGAGCCGGGCACCTTCTACTTCATGGAGATGAACACCCGCCTGCAGGTGGAGCACCCCGTGACCGAGATGGTCACGGGCGTGGACCTGGTGGAGTGGCAGGTGCGGATCGCGGACGGCGAGCACCTCACGCTCACCCAGGAGGACGTCCACCTGGACGGCCACGCCGTGGAGGCACGCGTCTACGCCGAGAACCCCGCGCGCGGTTTCCTGCCCACCGAGGGCACCGTGGTGGCCCTGCGGGACGCCTCCGGCCCGGGGGTCCGCGTGGACTCCGGGATCATGGCGGGCCAGCGCGTGGGCCTGGACTACGACCCCATGCTCGCCAAGGTCATCGCCCACGGCCCGGACCGCCGCACCGCGCTGCAGCGCCTGCGCACCGCGCTCGAGGACACCGTGATCCTGGGCGTGGGCACCAACGTGGAGTACCTGCACATGCTGCTCACGGACGAGGACGTGGTGGCCGGGCGCATGGACACCGGCCTCATCGAGCGCAAGCTTCCGCAGCTGCAGTTCGCCCAGCCGGACCCCTACCTGGAGGCGCTCGCCACCCACGTGGGTCTCGGCGCCCAGGACGACGACGCCGCGGGGCCCCGTTCCCTGCCGGACGCCGACGCCGCGCGACGGATCGGCGGCACCGCGTGGCGCGCGGACGGCTTCTCCGCCACCACGGCCCTGCCCGGACCGGCGCCGTTCGAGGAAGACTCCTCGCGCGCCGTCGTGACCGCCGTGGGAACCGGGAACCCGGACACCGCGGAAGGCCGCACGGTGCACGTGAGCGAGGGAGCGGCGTCGTTCGAGATCCCCGTGCGGACCCGCACCGGGGCGCTGCAGGCGCAGCTTGCGCAGATCGAGCGGGAGACCACCGCCGGCGGGCCGGAGCTGCGCTCGCCCATGCCGGGCACCGTGGTGGCCGTGCTCGCGGAGAGCGGCGAGCACGTGGCCGAGGGCCGCACCGTGGTCTCCGTGGAGGCCATGAAGATGGAGCACCCGATCACTGCCACCCTGCCCGGGACCGTCACGGTCCTGGTGGGCGTGGGGGACCGCGTGAAGGTGGACCAGGTGGTCGCCACCATCGAGACGGACGGCACCGAGCAGAACAGCACCGAGCAGGACACCCACAAACACACGGAGGACCAGGCATGAGCGAGAACACCGAGCTGAACACGTTCGAACTGTCCGAGGAGTACCAGGCGCTCTCGGACGCCGTGCGCGAGTTCGCGGACGAGGAGATCGCCCCGGTCTCTGCCAAGCACGACGAGGAGCACTCGTTCCCGTACGAGATCCAGTCCCAGATGGCGGAGATGGGCCTGTTCGGCCTGCCGTTCCCGGAGGAGTACGGGGGACAGGGCGGGGACTACTTCGCGCTGTGCCTGGCGCTGGAGCAGATCGCCCGCGTGGACCAGTCCGTGGCCATCACGCTGGAGGCGGGCGTCTCGCTGGGCGCCATGCCCGTGTACCTGTTCGGCACCGAGGAGCAGAAGCAGCAGTGGCTGCCCCAGCTGGCCAGCGGCCAGGCGCTCGCGGGCTTCGGGCTCACCGAGCCGGAGGCCGGCTCCGACGCCGGCGGCACCCGCACCCGCGCGGAGCTCAAGGACGGCAACTGGGTGGTCAACGGCAGCAAGGAGTTCATCACCAACTCCGGCACGGACATCACCAAGCTGGTGACCGTCACCGCGGTCACGGGCACCACCACCACGGCGGACGGGAGGGAGAAGAAGGAGATTTCCACCATCCTGGTGCCCACGGACACCCCCGGTTTCACCGCGCAGAAGGCGTACAACAAGGTGGGCTGGAACGCCTCGGACACCCACCCGCTGACGTTCGAGGACGTCACGGTCCCGGAGGCCAACCTGCTGGGCCAGCAGGGCCGCGGCTACGCGAACTTCCTGCGGATCCTGGACGAGGGCCGCATTGCCATTGCCGCCCTCGCCACGGGTGCCGCGCAGGGCTGCCTCGAGGAGGCCATCCGCTACGCCACCGAGCGTGAGCAGTTCGGCCGCTCGATCGGCAAGAACCAGGCCGTGGCGTTCAAGATCGCCCGGATGCGCGCCCGCGTGCACCAGGCCCGCCTGGCCTACTACGACGCCGCGTCCCGCATGCTCAAGGGCAAGCCGTTCAAGACGGAGGCCGCGATCGCCAAGCTGGTGGCCGGCGAGGCCGCGATGGACAACGCCCGGGACGCCACCCAGGTGTTCGGTGGCTACGGGTTCATCAACGAGTTCCGGGTGGCCCGCCACTACCGCGACTCCAAGATCCTGGAGGTCGGGGAGGGCACCACGGAGGTCCAGCTCATGCTGATCGCCCGCGACCTGGGGCTGTGACCGGGGCTCCCGGCACCACGTCACCCGAGCACGACCGAACGCGCCGCCCCCGACCGGGGCGCACCGGCAAGGAGGACCGCATGGCCAAGGTCATCGAGCAGCGCGGGCTGTACTTCGACGAGTTCGAGGTGGGCGCCGTGTACAAGCACGCCCCCGGGCGCACCGTCACGGAGGCGGACAACGTCCTGTTCACCACCCTCACCATGAACACCCAGTCCCTGCACCTGGACGCCGCGTGGAGCGAGCGCCAGGAGTTCGGGGAGCGGCTGGTGAACTCCATGATGACGCTGTCGATCATCGTGGGCGCGTCCGTCGCACAGCTCACGCAGGGCACCATCGTGGCGAACCTGGGCTTCGAGGAAGTCGCGTTCCCGCACCCCATGCACCACGGGGACACGCTCTACAGCGAGTCCGAGATCCTGGACGCGCGCCCCTCCAAATCCCGGCCGGGCCAGGGCATTATCAAGGTCCGCCACGTGGGCCGCAATCAGGAGGGGACCGTGGTGGCCACGTGCGTGCGCTCGGTGCTCATGCAGGGCGCCCCCGGGAAGGAGCAGGCATGACGACCCCCACGTTCACGATGGGCCCCGCCATCCTCTTCTGCCCGGCGGATCGCCCCGAGCGCTTCGCCAAGGCGGCCGAGCGGGCGGACGCGGTGATCCTCGACCTCGAGGACGCCGTGGCACCGGACGCCAAGCCCGCCGCGCGGGACCACGTGCGCGCTGCGGACCTGGACCCCGCCACCACGGTGGTGCGCGTCAACGACGCCGCCTCGCCGTTCTTCGAGGACGACCTCGCCGCGGTGCGCGACACCCCGTTCCGGACCGTGATGCTCGCCAAGGCGGAGTCCGCCGAGCAGGTCCGCCGGGTCACGGACGCCCTGCCGGAGGCGCGGGTCATCGCGCTGTGCGAGACGGCTGCCGGGATCGTGGCGGCGTCCGAGATCGCGGAGCAGAGCGGCGTCGTCGCCCTGATGTGGGGCGCGGAGGACCTGGTGGCGTCCCTGGGCGGGCGCTCCAGCCGCCGCCCGGACGGCTCCTACCGGGACGTGGCCGTGGCCGCGCGCGCCGCGGTGCTGCTGGCCGCGGGTGCCCACGGGAAGGCCGCGATCGACGCCGTGCACGTGGACATCGCGGACACCCAGGGCCTCGCCGCGGAGGCGGAGGACGCCGCGGGCAGCGGGTTCGCCGCGACCGCGTGCATCCACCCCGGCCAGGTGGCCGTGATCCGGGAGGCCTACCTGCCCACCGCCGAGGCCGTGGACTACGCGCGCCGCGTACTGGCGGCCGCCGAGGGGGCTCCCGGCGTGTTCCGCTTCGAGGGCCACATGATCGACGGGCCGCTGCTGCGCCACGCGGAGCGCACCGTGGCCCAGGCACGCCGCGCCGACACACGCGGCACCGATGAACCGGGCACCGAGACGTCCCGCACCGAGACGAGGGAGAACTGATGAGCACGAACATCGTGGTTCCGGTCAAGCACGTTCCGGACGCCCAGAAGCAGCGCACGTTCCAGGAGGACCTCACCGTGGACCGCGGCGAGTCGATCCTCTCCGAGCTGGACGAGTACCCCCTGGAGGCGGCGATCGCCCTGCGCGAGGCGGCCCCGGAGGCGGAGGTCACCATCATCGCCGTGACCGTGGGCCCCGAGGACGCCGCCGGTGCCGTGAAAAAGGCCCTGCAGATGGGCGCGGACGCCGCGTTCCACGTGGCCGACGACGCCCTGGCCGGCTCCGACGCGCTCGGCACCTCCGCGGCGCTCGCCGCCGCGATCCAGCACGTGGGCGAGGAGCACGGCGGGGTGGACCTGGTGCTCACGGGCCTGGCGTCCACGGACGGGGAGACCTCCGTGATGCCCGCGATGCTCGCCGAGCGCCTGGACTTCGCGCTCGTGACCCGCGCGGACAGCGTCGCCTGGGACGAGGGGAACACCGGGCTGGCCCTGACCCGCCCCGGGGCGGACGCCACCCAGACCGTGGCGGTGCACTTCCCCGCGGTCGTCTCGGTCACGGACCAGGCGAACGAGCCGCGCTACCCCAACTTCAAGGCGATCATGGCCGCGAAGAAGAAGCCTTCGGCCGTGCTGAGCCTCGCGGAGATCGGCGTGGAGCCCTCCACCGTGGGGCGCGACGCCGCGGCCGCGTCCGTGCAGTCCGCCACCGCCCGGCCCCCGCGCGAGGCCGGGACCGTGGTCCAGGACGAGGGCGAGGCCGGGATCCAGCTCGCGGACTTCCTCGCGCAGCGCCGCCTGCTCTGACGGCCGCGCGGCCCGGGGCCCCTCACGGCGGCCCGGGGTCTGTGTCCCGGCGGTGCGACCACCGCACCCGGTCACTGCGGCCCCGTCCCGCGCCGCACCCACGATCTTCCACTGCGTTCGAGAGGAAACACCATGCACGTCCTCGTAGACCTCGGCCACACCCGTCAGCTGCGCTCCCCGGACCACGAGCTCCTCACGCTCGCGCGCACCCTCGCCGGGGGAGATCCCGTCACCGTGCTCATCCACGAGCCCCAGCCCGAGGGCCTGGCCGATGAGCTCGGCGGCTACGGCGTGGCCACGCTGCTTGTCCCGGAGCAGGAGGCCGCGGACCTGTCCCTCACGGACACCGCCCTGCTCGACGCCGCCCTGACGGAATCCGGCGCCACGCTCGTGCTGGGCGCCAACGACGCGGACACCACCGAGTGGTTCGCCCGCCTGGCCGTGCGCCACTCGGCGGCGATCATCACCGATGCGGTGGGTGTGGCGCAGGACCGCACCGTGACCAAGTCCGTGCTGGCCGGGGGCTGGACCACCACGGCGGAGCCCACCACGGAGCTCGCGTTCGTCACGCTCGCCCCCAACTCGGTGCAGACCGAGGAGGTGAGCGGGGGGCATGCGCCTGAGGTGAAGCCGCTGGCGGTGTCGGTCTCCGGCCCGGCGGCCACGGTCACGGGAACGGAGGCCGCGCCGGCGTCGTCGCGCCCCAAGCTCACCGAGGCCAAGACCGTGGTGGTCGGCGGCCGCGGCGTGGGTGAGGACTTCTCCCTGGTCGAGCAGCTCGCGGACGAGCTCGGCGCCGCTGTGGGTGCGTCCCGCGCGGCCGTGGACGCGGGCTGGGTGGAGCACGCCGCGCAGGTGGGCCAGACCGGTGTGACGGTGTCCCCGCAGCTGTACCTGTGCGCGGGTGTCTCCGGCGCCATCCAGCACCGGGCGGGCATGCAGACCTCGCAGACCATCGTGGCGATCAACAAGGACGAGAACGCCCAGATCTTCGAGATCGCGGACTACGGCGTGGTGGGAGACCTCCACAAGGTCATCCCGCAGCTGCTCGAGACGCTGCGGGAGCGGAAGGGCTGACCGAGGGGTTACTCTGCTCGACTCTCAGGGGAGCGCCGGTCCGCACGACGCTGGACAAACATCACCGCGAAAGCGCCTAGGCAGGCAATCGCAAGCCCCGCGACCAGGCGCATCCAGAAATTCTCGATGCCGGCAGTTGCGAAAACCGCGATGAGAGTGACCACGGCGGTGCCGATGTACTGGATGAGTGACGTGTTCTTCACAGGTGGGGTTCCTTCCGGATACGGCGGGCGGGGCCGGGTTGCCCGCTCGTTCACATGAATCTCGGTCTGGCCCACGCTAAAGCACTGGGCCCCCAGAAATTGCGCGGCCGGGGTGACGCGGGGCGGAGAGGCCGGGGGCCGGACGGTTTCCCGTCTGCCCCCGTTTTCCCCCGGCCGCTCATCAACGTGCTTCACCGTGAACACGAGAATTTCATAGTGTGGCTCCCATGATGGACAACGTGCCTCACACCGGACGTCCTCCCCGAGGGGCCGCCTGGGTGCTTGTGGCCCTCGCTGGCGCGGCACTCGGCCTGCTGCGGACCACGGTCGGGACGATGCGCCATGACGACAGCACTGCCGGGGCGGCGTTGAGCGGCTTCATCATCGTGGGGGCGCTCGCAATCCTGCTGTACTTCTTCCTCAGGCTCATCAAAAGCCCCGTGCACCTGGGGTTCTTCCTCGCCAGCCCCGCCAGGGCCGGAGCGGCCACCGTGCTCGCGGCTCTGGCGTATGCCGCGCCCGGCTTTCTGCTCCTGGACCGGTCACTCGTCGGCGCGGCGGTCACCCTGCTCATTGCTGGGGCTCTGGGAGCTGCGGCGTACTGGGTGATGGCGAGCTTCTTCCGCCGAGAGACTCCGGACAGCCCTGCGGGGCTGTGAGGTGAGGACACACCCCGGGACCTGAGATTAGGCCGTCCCGGTGGGCAGAGCTTCCAGATGCGCTGTGATCCACGCTGAGACGAACTCGTGGTGGACGGAACCCTGGGCTGTGATCTCCACGAAATTCGCCACTTCTTCGTCATTGTCGAACACGAGCCGATATCCATTCGCGAGCAGAAAGACACTGACTGCACCGATGGCCGTTCGCTTGTTCCCGTCCACAAAAGGATGGTTCCTGGAAAGCCCTGCCAGGAGTGCCGCAGCTTTGTCGGCCAAGCTTGGATACAGCTCAACGCCCATGTAACTCGTCCACGGCTTGTCCACGGCGCTGGCAAGGAGTCCTTCATCCCGGACCGGGGCCGGGAGCACTGCATTATGGATCCTGACCACGTCGTCACGGGTCAGCTGAACCCAGGGCGTCAACGGTCCGCAAGCAGCTCGTTCACGCCGGCGAGTTGTTTCTGCGAAACGGCGATGAGCGCATCCAGATCATCAAGACTCAGGTGGGTGAGGGCGGACCCCTCGGGGGCCTGTTCGGCCATGTCGCTCTCCTTCCGTCGGGATCGATTCTACGGCGCTCGCCGCTCATCGGACAGGGCGCGCCGACAGCGTGCCGGGCAGGTCCCGGAACCGAGAGGACGACGCCGCCCTCACACCTTCTCCGGCACCCGCACCTCCGTGTGCGCCGGGGGTGCGCGGCGGTCCGCGACCTCCCTGCGGATCACCCACACGAGCGCACCGGCCCACAGCACGGCGAGACCCGCGAGGATCAGGGTGGGAGCGGCGTCGGGAAGGGTGTTCTGGACGGCATCGACCCGCAGGAGGGTGCGCGCGTTGGTCACGATGATGAGTCCGCCCGCGCCGATCGCGAGGATGCGCGGGGCGAGCAGGCGTACGAGCCATGCCGCGAGCGGTGCGGCCGCGACGCCGCCGACGAGCAGGGCGACCACCATGCCGTAGTTGATGTTCTGGCTGCCGAGCGCCAGCAGGAACCCCGCGGAGGCGCCTAGGCTGACCACGAACTCGGACGTGTCGATCGAGCCGATGACCTTGCGGGGCGCGATCTTGCCGGAGGCCAGCAGCGTGGGGGTGCCCACGGGCCCCCACCCGCCGCCGCCGATGGCGTCCATGAACCCGGCCACCGCGGCCAGGGGCACCAGGAACGCGGCGGGCACGCGGCCGTGGAACGACGGGCGCCGCCCGCCGATGCTGAGGAACCGCCACACCACGTAGACCCCGAGCAGCAGGAGGATGGTGGACATGACCGGCGCGGCGGCGTCGCCGGAGACGGTGAGCAGGTTCGCGCCGAAGAACGCCGCGATCCCGCCGGGCACGGCCATGAAGCCCACCACACGCCAGTCGATGTTGCCGAAGCGCCAGTGCGAGAACCCGGACGCGAGCGTGGTGCCCACTTCCGCAAGGTGCACCGTGGCGGACACGGAGGCCGGGGTCAGCCCGGCGGCCAGCAGCAGGGTGGAGGACGTCACGCCGTAGGCCATGCCCAGGGAACCGTCCACGAGCTGCGCTCCGAAGCCCACGAGGGCCAGCACGATGAGTGTGCGCACGATGCCTCCTGCACGGCGGGCGGCGGTGCCGGCGGGGTACCGGCGGGTTGCCGCGTGAATCGCCCCAGCGTAGGAACCGCCCGAACCCGGGCCCAAGGTGTGTGTCTTCGTGCGTCGTCCCATGTCACAGCGTGACGTGGGCTTGACACAGGGCTCAGAAATGTGGCCTCGACCACCTCCTTGTCAGCAGACAGCACACTGACGAAAATGGGAATGTCGGTGATCCCACCGATCAGCAGTCCAGAGGAAGGGCAGCACCGTGGCACAGAAGAATCCCGCCAACGCCGGGGAAGAGTCCATCAAGATGAACCCGCAGGACGAGGCCGCGGCCATGGCCCAGGACACCCAGGTGGACGCGGAGCCCGCCGACGAGGGCGTCGGCGCCATGACCGACAACAAGGGCGAGACCCCCGCCACCGAGAACTGAGGTCCTCGCGCGGACAAGGGCGCCCCGCAGGCACGTGCCTGCGGGGCGCCCTTCTGTGTTCGGGGAAGAGACGGGGGAGTGTCGCTGCCGTGCGGGCCGTGCTGCACCGCCCTGCGTCCTGGGCCTCAGTCCTCCTCGCCCGCATCCTCCCGCGGGCTGCCGATGTTGTAGCGCGGCGGACGCGTGCGGAAGTTCGCGAGCTTGTGGGAGCCGTCGCAGAACGGGGCGATCGAGGACATGTTGCACCGGCACAGGGCGACGACGCGGCGCGGCGGCTTCTGCGGCTCGGCTCCCGGTTCCGGGGCGATCATCACGTCCCCGCGCACCAGCAGCGGCCCGTTGGGGCACGGGGTGATGACCACGGGATCCTCAGCGGGGGAGTCCTCGGGGCGTTCGTTGCTCACAGAGCCGCCCCAGCGGCGTCGTCCGCACGCAGCGAGGAGCGCTCGTTGCTCCAGCACTCCAGCATGTGATCGCCCATGAGCCCGTCCACGTACAGGCACGCGGCCGCGCCGAAGAGTACGTCCTCCAGCAGCTCCGGCTCGTCCTGGGCCAGCGCCCCGGCGAGGTCCCGGGCGGCGATCTGCTCGTGGACGGCGTCGGCCTCCACGTGCTCGTCGTAGTACCAGGTGACGTCCTCACCGTAGCCGAGCTTGCGGAACGCGCGGCCGTAGTACTTGTTGGGGATCGACGAGGTCATCTCGAACGCCGCGAGGTGCCCGGCGATCGCCCCGCGCAGCCGGCGGTGCAGCCCGAAGAGGCTCATCACGTTCATGGACGCGAGCGTGGGCGCGGGCACCAGGTCCAGATAGTGGTCCAGGGTGTCGTCCAGCCCGAAGCCGCGCATGCTCTGGGCGAAAATCGTGGCGTGCACGCGCTCGGGGCGCCCGCCGCCGTACTCGTCCGACTGGATCTCCACCAGCGCGGCCTTCGCGCGGCCCCGCAGCCGGGCGATGCCCCACGAGTGCGGGTCCGCCTCACGCAGCGTGTAGATGGAGCGGTGGATCAGGAACTCGCGCAGGGTCTCCTCGCTCGGGTGCCGGGCGAGCCACGTGGCCAGGGTGGGCTTCTCCGCCCCGCCGGTGATGGCGAACATCGTGTCCACCAGCTCGGCGCCGTCCTGCGGCATGGGATCCGGCATGGGCACGCGCTCCCGCAGCTCGCGCTCGAAGCGCTCCTCGAGCACCGCGCGGATGCGCAGCAGCTCGGGGTCCCACTCGCGGTCCCCGGTCACGAACTCGGCCGGGCCGTAGTGCAGCAGGTACAGCAGGAACAGGGAGAGCTGGACGTCCTCGTCCGCGAGCACGTCCTCGGTGCTCTCCACGGCGCGGGCGACGGCGCTCGCGAGCGTCTCGTAGGCGGCGTCCGGGGTGTCCTGAGGTCCGGTCAGGACGTCCAGGAGGGCGGTGCTCACGGGTCCCCGGGCTGCCGGGGCGGCTGTGCGGACGGGGGTTGTGGTCATGATCGTGGTCTCCGATGACGAGAGTTTGTGGGCGGGGCGGTGGCTCGGCGCGCCTCGCCGGCGGGTCACGGCGCGGACGACGTCGCTCCCGGTGCCCGCGCGCGGGCACCGGCCCCACCGTGGTCGGGGAGGCGGTCACCCGCGCACCGCGTCGGGGGCACGGTGCGCGGGTGGCCGGAGTGATGCTGAGCGTGCTTCCTATGCCAACATACCGGTGGTCGGGAAGCGTTCCCAGACCCGGTGGCTGCCGAGCAGCTCGGTCACGGTGCTCAGGGCGTCCTCGGCGGAGTCCGCCGCGACCACCCCGGGCGTCTGCTCGATCTGCAGCGTTTCCAGGGCCGTGACGCCGGGCCCGAAGGCCGCGATCGCCTTGGCGTGGCGCCACATCTCGTTGAGCAGCAGGCTCACGCGGGGGTCCACGTCGCCCGGGCTGGGTGCTCCGGCCTTCGCGTCCATTCCCGCGGCCACCTGGTGGGCGGGTGCCCCCGTGGTGGTGACCACCACGGCGTCGAACTCGATGGAGCGCGCCGTGAGCAGCGTGCGGTGGGCGACGACGCCCGGGGCCACCTCGCCACCCTGCGGTGCGATCACGAGCGGGACCATGTCCTCGGCGTCGATCCGGGAGATCAGCGTGGTCAGCTGCTCCGCGTCCGTGTCCGGGCCCACCACAATGCCCACCTGGCGTCCCTCCACGGGCCACGTGCCGCCCACCTGGGACAGTGCCGGCGAGGGCTGGACGTCCTGGGCCGGGGCCACCGTGGGCTCCTGGTCCGGCAGGCCCAGCCCCTGCGCCACGGTGTGTCCCAGGGAGGGGTCGATGGCGAACAAGTGCCGCAGCTGGCGCACGCGGATGGTCTCGTCCCAGCACTTGCCGAGCTCGAACGCGTAGGCCTGCGCGGTGTGCTCCCGCTCCACCTCGCTCAGGCTGAGCCAGAACATCCGCGCCTGGGAGAAGTGGTCCTCGAACGACTGCGGCCGCACACGCTCCTTCACGGACGCCGGCACGGGTGCCGGGTGGTCGATAAAGGCGTGCTCGCTCTCCGGCGTCTCGAACGGGTTGCCGCCGTCCAGCGAGTTGGGGCGGTACGGGGCCACCCCCGAGTGCACGGCCCCCTGGTGGAAGCCGTCCCGCAGCATGTCGTTGACCGCGGCGTGCGGGCGGTTGATGGGCAGCTGGTTCCAGTTCGGCCCGCCCAGGCGGGTGATCTGGGTGTCCAGGTAGGAGAAGAGGCGGCCCTGCAGGAGGGGGTCGTTGGTCACGTCGATGCCCGGGACCAGGTTGTTCGGGTTGAACGCCACCTGCTCCGTCTCCGCGAAGTAGTTGGAGGGGTTCCTGTCCAGGGTCATGAGGCCCACGGGCTCCACGGGCACGAGCTCCTCCGGCACCAGCTTGGTGGGATCGAGCAGGTCGATGCCCTGGAAGCTCTGCTCCTCGTTGTCCTCGAAGACCTGGACGCCCAGCTCCCACTGCGGGTGCGCACCGGCCTCGATGGCGTCCGCGAGGTCCCGGCGGTGGAAGTCCGGGTCCGCGCCGTTGATCAGCTGGGCCTCCTCCCACGCCACGGAGTGCACGCCCAGGCGCGGCTTCCAGTGGAACTTCACCAGCACGGTGGCGCCGTCCTGGGCCACCAGGCGGAAGGTGTGGATGCCGAAGCCCTCCATGGTGCGCAACGAACGGGGGATCCCGCGGTCGGACATGTTCCAGATGGTGTGGTGCTGCGCCTCGGTGTGCAGGGACACGAAGTCCCAGAACGTGTCGTGCGCGGACTGCGCCTGGGGAATCTCACGGTCCGGGTGCGGCTTGCCGGCGTGGATGACGTCTGGGAACTTGATGGCGTCCTGGATGAAGAACACGGGGATGTTGTTGCCCACCAGGTCCCAGGTGCCCTCGTCCGTGTAGAACTTCACGGCGAAGCCGCGGGTGTCACGGGCCAGGTCCCCGGAGCCCCGGGAACCCAGGACGGTGGAGAAGCGCACGAACACCGGCGTCTCCTTGCCCTCCGCGAAGACGCCCGCCCGGCTGATGCGGGACGCGGTGCCGTAGGAGCGGAACGTGCCGTGGGCGCCGGTGCCGCGGGCGTGGACCACGCGCTCGGGGATGCGCTCGTGGTCGAAGTGCGAGATCTTCTCGCGGAAGTGGTGGTCCTGCAGCAGCACGGGACCGCGCGGGCCGGCCTTGAGGGACTGGTCCGAGTTGCCCAGCCGGGTGCCGTGCGCTGTGGTCAAGTACTCGCCCTGCTGCGCCATGCTGGACATGGGCGCATCGGTCGGCGCACCGGTGGAGGACACCCGCTCGGGCGCACCCTGGTCCGGTTTGGGAGGCAGGGGCTCACGCGGTGTGGTGGGTTCCTCGAGGGACGTGTCCCCGGTGCCGGGAACTCCCGGGACCTGGGGTGTCTGGTTCTCGTGTGCGGACATGATGATCCTCCTGCGAAGAGACGGCACACACCCGCGGATGGAGCACCGGGTGTGCCCCTCCACAATGTCAGCACCCTGATGGACTGACTACACCTCTAGGTGTGCCCTGCCCCAGCGCTCGCGCGAGGCCCGGCCGAGGAGCAGCATCGCGGCGTCGTGAGACAGTGGCCCCATGACGTGGACACCCATGACCCTGCATGGCCGGCTCGTGCGGCTGGAGCCCCTGACCCGAGAGCATCTGGACGGCCTGGTCGAGGCCACCGAGGACGGGCGCATGTGGGACCGCTGGTACACCTCCGTGCCGTCCCCGGACGGAATGGTGGACGCGATCGAGCAGCGGCTCGCGTGGCAGGAGGAAGGCTTCATGCTCCCGTTCACCACGGTGCGCCAGTCGGACGACGTCGTCCTGGGCATGACCACCTTCTACGACCCCCAGTGGGCGGTCCCGCGCGTGAGCATCGGGCACACCTGGAACCGGGCCTCCACCCACGGCACGGGCACCAACGCGGAGTCCAAGCTGCTGCTCATGACCCACGCGTTCGGGGAGCTCGGCTGCCGGTGCGTGCGCTACGAGACCAGCTGGGCCAACCAGCAGTCCCGCGCCGCCATCGAACGCCTCGGCGCCCGCCTGGACGGCGTGCTGCGCGGGGACCGGCTGGAGCGCAACGGGGTGCTGCGGGACACCGTGGTCTACTCGGTGCTCGAGCACGAGTGGCCGTCCGTGCGGACCGGTCTGGAAGCGCGGGTCGCGCGGCACTGACCCGTCCGCCGGACGGTGCGGGCCGCGCCCCCGCCGGTGGCCTCCGATAGGCTGGCACCGCCCGGACCCCGGGCGTCCGGAACCCTTGGGCGGGCGCGAGCACGCCGCCCCCAGGGCCTGGAGTCCGTCTCCGAGCCGGGGGGATCATGACTTTGAGCGTTTTCTGGTGGGCCGTGGCCGTGCTGCTCGCCCTGCTGGGCGCCACCGCGCTGTCCCTGCGCTTCACCCCGTACCGCGGGTGGAACCTGGCCCTGATCACGCTGACGGGGCTGTCAGGCTTCTCGGTGCTGTGGGTGATCGCGCTGGAGGTCTTCGGCGGCACCAGGGCGTCGCTGATCACCGCCGTGCTGATCGGTGCGGCGGTCGCGGCGGCCACGGTGTGGCTGTTCGCCAACGGGATCGTGATGCTCCGGCGGGAGGGCCGCACCCTGGCCAACCTACTGTCCCTCGTGCTGGCCGCGGGGCTCGGTGGCGAGGCGCTGGTCCTCTGGGCGGTTGCGCAGTGGAACCTCACGCTGCTGGGGGCGCTGTACGGGCCGCTGCTGGTGGCCACGGCGTACGTGGTGGTCACGCTGATCGGGTTCGTGGTCTACAACCGGGTGGTCACGGGGATCCGCCCGTGCGGCCCGGTGGACGCCGTGATCGTGCTGGGCTCGGGTCTGATCGGCGCGGCAGTCCCGCCGCTGCTGGCCGGTCGCCTGGACGCCGGGTTGCAGGCGTGGCGCCGCACGCGGGACCGCAGTGGTGCGCCGCCCCTGCTCATTCCGAGCGGTGGCCAGGGCCCGGACGAAGATCGCGCCGAGGGGGACGCGATGGGCGAGTACCTCCTGAGGCAGGCCCCGGAGGTCCGGGACTCCCTGCGCATCGAGGACAGGGCGCGCACCACGCGCGAGAACCTGATCTTCTCCCGCGAGCTGGTGCCCGCCGGTCGGGACGCCCGCATGGTGGTGGCCACGAGCGACTACCACGTGCTGCGCGCCGGGCGCTTCGCCACGGACCTCGGCATGACGGTTCGGGTGGTCGGCTCCCGCACCGCGCGCTACTACCTGCCCTCGGCGGTGCTGCGCGAGTACGCGGCCACCGTGCGCAGCGGGTGGGTGGTCCACGCCATCCTGCTGTTCCTGCTCACCGCACCCATCGCGTGGTCCGCGCTGGCGGGGTACCTCCAGCGCTGACCGCGCCGCAGACTCTCTCCCGACGGCGACGCCGCACGGCCCCGTTCCGCACGCCCCGCCCGTCCGCTCGGTGCCGGCACCTGCGGAATGGGCGGTGCTGCTGGGTGCTGGCGTGCCGCTCTGGATGGTGACGGGGCCTGGAAACGCGGGCTCAGCGGCGTCGTCGGAACGCCCTGGGAGTGGTGCCGGGGGACGGCGGAGCGACGTGGGCGGCGTCGGGAACCCGCACCGTGCTGGTCAGCGCGGTGAGGCTCGGGCGGCGGGGCGTGGAGCTGAACCCGAAGTCCGGGGGAGGGGTCATGTCCGTGAGCGTGCCCAGGTCGTGGCCGCCCCATGTGGCGCGGGAGAACGTGATGGCGTGGAGGTCGTAGGCGGAGTACCACTCGGTGCGGCCGTTGCCCGCGGTGCCCAGGGTCTGCACACCGGGCATCACGTGCGGCGCCACCAGGTTGGTGATCCGCGCGAAGGGCAGCGAGGTGCCCAGCGGCCGTGGAACCGACTGCAGCAGCAGACCGAGTGGCGCTCGCGGGCCCACGCTGAACTGCCACGTGAGCGGCCCGGCGGTGACGGTCCAGCGGGAGGCGCGGGCGAACCCGGTGCGCTGCACGGTCACGGGAACGCGGGTGACGGTGTCGAAGGTGTAGGTGGCGGAGACGAAGTCGGCCACCCAGTCGGTGGGGGCCAGCAGCTCACGACGGCCGTCCGGGTGGGCGACCATGACGTCCGCGAACGGACCCTGCGGGGTGCGGTCCCAGCAGCCGAGCACCAGGCGGGTCCCGCCGGAGGTGCCGACGCCGGCGATGTGGCCGGTGAAGCGGTGGGTGTGGGTCATGGGGTCAAGGGTAAAGGTGGGCTGGTCGAGAGCGGGTGTTCCCGCGACCGATGAAGTGGTCTAGAGTGGGGGGGACCAGATCCCCCTCGCCTCTCAACGATGCGCACCTGGGGGATTTTTCATGCTCTCCCTCTAGGATCGGGGCATGTCAGCAGCCCATCATCGCTCGCGCACCAGGGGTCACGACTTCTACGCGAAGCCCCCTTTGTCTCATCGGCAAATGGTGGACCAGCTGGTGGGACGGGGGCTGGAGATCCCGGACGGACAGCGGGCAGAACGCTACATGCGACACATCGGGTACTACCGATTGTCGCCGTACATGATTCCGTTCCAAACCCACGACGGGTCTCACGAGTTTCTCCCGGGGGCCACCTTCGATGACGTCCTGGGTCTCTATGTATTCGACCGACAGCTGAGACTTCTGGTGCTCGACGCGGTGGAGCGAGTAGAGGTGGCGGTGCGTGCCAGCATGACGGACGTCATGTCGATGCATGCGGGTGACTCGCACTGGTATACCGATCCTCGGCACTTCCGGGATCGTGGGAAACACCGGCGGCTGCTCGAGGAAGTCCGGAGGGAGTGCCATCAGCAGCTCGGGCGTCGGGCGGAGCCTGTAGGCGACTCGGTCAACTACAGGTCCGCTTTGGAGCACTACCTGACGACCTACGGCACTCCAGAGCTGCCGCCCTCATGGGTCATGGTGGAGATGTTGACGATTGGTCAGTTGAGTCACCTCTACGCGAATCTCCAGCCGCGCCGTTGCAGAACCGACATTGCCGCCTCGTTGGGTCTCAACGAGGCGGTCCTGTCGTCATGGCTGACGACTTACGTCCGCGTTCGCAACATATGCGCTCATCACGGCCGGCTGTGGAACGTGGGCCTCGGCGTCTATCCCGCCATCCCAGCTGACCGATCGGTGCCATGGCTCGAAGCGCGGGAGATGCTGGATGAAGATCCCGATCGGCGCAAGCGGCTCTACCCGGTTCTGGTCTCACTGCAATCAGTTCTGGTCACTGTCTCTCCCCACAGTTCCTGGGCGCGGAGACTCATCACGCTCATCGAGGGCAACCTCGACGTTCCCGCGAGTGCCATGGGTCTCTTCGGCGGATGGGCTGATGACCCCTTTTGGCGGGCGCACACCGCTGCCTGAACGCTCCGCCACCACGGGTCTGCGTGGCAGCCACCTCCAGGACGTGGGCGACTGTGCTCCTGAAAATCCATTGTGGACAACTAAAACGCACGCAACTATGATCGGTTCCGGTCGCTCGCCACGGTCCCGGACCTCCCCCCCCCCCCCAACCACGGGGGCGTGCGCGAACAGCGGCCACGTGTCATGAGCGGGCGCGCAGGACTCCATGGGTCCCTGTCACGCCCACCCACACGCGGCACCAGCACGGCGGGTCTCGACGCTTGGGGGGTCGAGACCTGCCAGTCCCGCCAGCGAAGGAGTACAAATCATGGACGCTCTCTACACCGCAGAAGCACTCGCGCAGGGCGCGGGCCGCGACGGCAGTGTGGCCCTCAAGGACGGCTCGCTGCAGTTCGACCTGGCCATCCCTAAGGAGATGGGCGGTTCCGGCAACGGCGCCAACCCTGAGCAGCTCTTCGCCGCCGGATACGCGGCGTGCTTCCACTCGGCCCTGCAGATGGTGGCCCGCCAGCAGAAGGTTGCCCTGGGTGAGTCTGCCGTCGGCGCACGGGTCCAGATCGGGGACAACGGCGAGGGCGGCTTCGGCCTGGCCGTCGAGCTGGAGGTGGTCATCCCCGAGCTCGAGCACGAGAAAGCCCAGGAGCTCGCGGACGCGGCGCACCAGGTGTGCCCCTACTCCAACGCGACGCGAGGAAACATCCCCGTGACCGTCACGGTGGTGGACGAGTGATGAACCTCCCCACCCCATCTCGCCGCAAGGC
>NZ_JASDCY010000026.1:0-35555 GCF_030407675.1 Kocuria sp. APC 4018
CGTCGTCGTCGGGGCGCTCTCGCGGGCGCGGCGCTGCAGCCGGGTGACCACGGTCCACCCCGTGACGAGCAGGGGAACGCACAGCAGCGCCCCGAACAGCGCGGCACCCCGCCAGCCGAACGCCGCGCCCACCACCGGGAACGTGAGGCCCGCGACCAGCAGACCCACCTGGACCCCGGACTGCTTCCACCCCATCCAGGCGGAGCGCTGGGTCAGCGGAACGCGCTGCGCGACGATCCGGTTGGTCACCGGGTTGGAGAAGGACTGCGCGAGCCCCGCGACCAGGGCCGCGACCAGCAGCACGGAGTAGGACTGCCACGTGGCGCTGAGCAGGAACGCTACCAGCACGCCCCCGAAGATCAGGGTGAGCTGCACGCGGGTGTCGATGCGGTCCGCGAGCACCCCCAGCAGCGGCGCCGCGAGACCCGCCACCACGAACACCGCGGTGATGATGAACCCGTACTGCCCTTCGGTGATCCCGTAGCTCTCCACGATGGTGGCGCTCAGCGCACCCACCCCGTAGTTGAACACCGGTCCCGCGGCCATCGCGGCCATGAGCACCGCGAGCAGGATGCCGGGGGCCTTGCGCGTCGGCGCGGATGCGGTGCGGGTCACAGTCGCTCACTGTAACGGGGGCTCGTCCCGCGGCACCACGGGCTCACGGGCCACCGCACCACGGGCCCCGGGCTCGCACCGTCTCGACACTACGAGCCCACCGCATCACCGCATCACGGCATCACGGCATCACGGCATCACGGCATCACGACGACGGTGCGCAGCGTCCCGGGCGCCGGTCCCGTGAACTCACGCCCCAGCTCCTCGGGCGCGATGGGCCCACCCAGGACCTCGTCCCACGGCAGCCCGTGGGCTCCGGAGGCAAGGAAGTCCACGGCCTGCCGCAGGTGCCGGGGTTCGTAGTTGTGCACCCCGGTCACGGTGCGCCAGCCCCGCACGATCCACTCGGGGTCCACCGCCACCGTGCCCGCGGGGGCCACGCTGCCGGCGAGCACCGCCGTTCCGCCCAGGTCCAGGGCGTCCAGACACGCGGTGACACCCGCAGGGTGCCCGGAGAGCTCCAGGGCCACGTCCACGGTGCCGAGCTGCGCCGCGTCGTCGGCCACCTGCGCGGCGCCCACGGCGCGGGCGGTCGCGCGGCGGTCCTCGTGCAGGTCCACGGCGCACACCTCCGCCGCCCCGCGGTCCAGGGCGGCGGCCACGGCCACGGTCCCGAGCATGCCCAGACCGGAGACGAGCACCCGCCGCCCCGTGAGGTCCCCGGCGCGCTCCAGCATGGCCATGACGGTGGCCACGGCGCACCCCGCCGTGGCGGCCACACCGTCCGGCAGGGAGGCGGGCACCGTGACCACGGCGATCCCTGCGCGCAGCAGGATGTGGGTGGCGTAGGTCCCGGACAGCGGCCAGTCGCTCGCGAGCGCCTCGTGCCCCACCTTCCGGACGCTCTCGCACTTGGCGGTGAGCCCCCGGAGGCACGGGGTGCAGTGCCCGCACGTGCTGGTCACGCCGAACACCACGCGGTCCCCGGGTTCCAGGAGCGCGCCGTCCACCGTGCGGGCGCCGTTGCTCGCGGTCACCACGCCCACGCCCTCGTGTCCGAGCACGGAGGGGCACGCGGCGGAGCGGCGTCCGCTGACGGTGTGCCGGTCCGAGCCGCACACCGTGGCGGCCGCGAGCGTCACGACCGCCTCGCCGGGTCCTGGCGCGGGCACGGCGAGCTGCTCGGCGCGGAACTCGCCGCCGCCGTGCCAGACCCACGCCGTCGCCGTCGTCCCCGCCGCCTCACCGGAGGACTGGACGGGCGCGGACGACGACGCCGCCCCGCCGGGTGCCGCGCAGCTCACCGCTCGCCGACCGGCGCGCTGGTCAGGACGGGGTGCGTGGGCAGCTCCGCGACCGAGCCCAGCACGATGTCCGCCTCCAGACCCTCGAAGTCCTCACGGGTGAGGTGGCCCGTGAGGACACCCACGGAGGTCACCCCGGCGCGCTGGGCGGAGACGACGTCCGAGGCGGTGTCCCCGGTGCTGACCACCTCGGCGGGATTCGTGACGCCCAGCTCGGACATGGCCCGCTGGATCATGAACGGCTCGGGGCGGCCCGCCGGCACCTGGTCACCGGCCACGGAGACGTCCACCACGTCGCCGTCGTCCCAGCCCAGGGCCCCCAGGATCAGGTCCGTGATCTCGCGGGAAAACCCCGTGGTCAGCGCCACCGACACACCCTGGGAACGCAGCTCGCGCAGCGCGTCCTCCACCCCGGGCAGGGGGGTGGGCGGGTTCTCGGTGTAGGTGCGGCGCAGCTCCCCGCGGAACCAGGACCAGGCCCGCTCCACGGTCTCCTCGTCCGCCTCCACGCCGCCGATGCGGAGCAGGTTCTCGATGGCCCAGTGCTTCTCGGTGCCCATCCACTCCTGGAACTGCTCGTCCGTGTAGTCGGCACCCTCCCGCTCGGTGGCCTCGCGCAGCACGCGGTAGACCTCGTCCCGATCGTCGATCGTGGTGCCTGCCATGTCGAAGACGGCCAGTGTGATCATGGTGTGCTCTCTCTTTCGTGTGACGTGCGTGGGGGCCGTGCCGCGGGTCAGCGGACCGTGGAACGCAGCCACAGGGCTAGCGCCTCCACCGCCAGGACCACGGTGACCATGAGGATCAGGATGGTGGTGACCACGTCGAACTGGTTCACCCGGGACGCGTTGAGCAGCAGGAAGCCCACGCCGCCGGCACCCACCACACCCAGCAGCGTGGCCGCGCGGATGTTCGTGTCCAGGAGGTACATGGTGTGCGCCACGAAGGCGGGGGCGGCCTGGCGCACGGTGGCCGCGAAGAACACCTGGGGCTCCGAGGCCCCGGCGGCGCGCATGGCATCCTGCACGGCGGTGTCGGTCTCCTCGAGGGAGTCGGCCACGAGCTTGGAGAGCAGGCCCACCGCACCCACCGCGAGCGCGAGGGTTCCCGCGACCGCTCCCAGGCCGGTGACGACCACGAAGATGATGGCCAGGATCAGCTCCGGGATGCCGCGGATGACCACGATGAGCACCCGGAAGAACGTCCGCACCGCCTTGTTCGCAACCACGTTGCTCGCGGCCAGGATCCCGATGGGAAGTGCCAGCACCGCTCCGAGCACCGTGGCCGCCAGGGCGATCTGCACGGTGACCACGAGCGCCTCGAGGATGACCTCCAGGGATCCTCCGGTGGACGGCGGCAGGAAGAGCCCGAGGGTCTCGGGCGCGGCCAGCACGCCCTGCCAGATGGTGCTCCAGGAGAGGTCCACGCGGTGCAGGGACAGTCCGAGCAGCAGCAGGACCACGGCGGCGGACACGAAGCGCTGGGCCCGGTGCACGGTCCACGGCGGGGTCAGGCGCACGGGGGTCTCCCGCCCGCCGTCGAGCCGTGCGAACAGGGCGTCCGCCCAGGTTCCCCGGCGCACCGTGGCTCCGGAACGGCCCAGCAGCGCCGCGCGGATCGCCCCGGAGGTCAGCTCCACTGCGATGCACAGCACCAGCACGATCAGCGCGAGCGCCATGCCCCGCTGGTAGTTGAGGGTGCGCAGGGCGTCGGCGATCGCCAGTCCGATGCCGCCCACGCCCACGTAGCCCAGCAGCACGGAGGTGCGCAGGTTGATGTCGAAGCGGTGCAGCGCGGTGGCCACGATCTGGGGCAGCAGCACCTGGGGGATCGCCGCCATGATCTGCTGCCCGCGGTCCGCGCCGGCGGACTCCACGGACTCGCGGGGACCGTCGTCGAGCTCCTCGATGGCGTCCGCGTAGAGCTTGGCCACCATGCCCACCGAGTGGATGCCCATGGCCAGGATGCCCGCCGTGGCACCCAGCCCGAACATGCGCAGGAACACGATCGCGAGGACCAGGTCCGGCACGGCGCGGGCCAGCACGATCAGCGTGCGGGCGGTGCCGCGTGAGACCCGGCCGTGCGTCGTCGGCCTGGCTGCGGCCAGGGCCAGCGGCACCGAGATCACCACGGACAAGAACGTGGCCAGGAAGACGATGGCCAGGGTCTCCAGGATCAGGCCCACCGTCTCCGCCACGGGCGGGAAGTCCAGCGGGAACATGCGGCGCGCGAAGGCCACCGCGTTGTCGAGCGAGTCGACGATGGTGCTCACGTCGATCCCGAGCGAGCCGAGGGACCACACCCCCGCGACGAACAGGGCCGCCATGGTCGACGCCGCCGCGATCGTCCCCGGCCGCGGCGCCGGTCGTGCGGGCACCGCCGTGGCACCCGGGCGCTGCTGGGTCTGCGTCACGACGCCGCCCTCCCCTGCGCCGGGACGCCCGAGACGTTCTCGTAGATCCGTGACGCCTGCACGGCGTCCATGCCGCGGGTGCTCTGGTTGAGCACGATCCGCCCGCTGCGCAGCCCCACGATCCGGTCCGCGAAGTCGATGGCCAGCTGCACCTGGTGCAGGGAGCTGATGACCGTGAGCCCCTGCTCCTGCGCGATCTCCTTGAGCAGGGACATCACCTCGTGGGCGGAGACCGGGTCCAGGGAGGCCACGGGTTCGTCCGCGAGCAGGATCCGCGGGTGCTGCATGAGCGCCCGTGCGATCGCCACGCGCTGCTGCTGACCGCCGGAGAGCGTGTCCGCCCGCTGGTGGGCGCGGTCCGCGAGACCCACGCGGTCCAGCTTGGCCATGGCCTCCGCCCGGACGTCCTTGGGGTACATCATGAGCGAGAGCCGCGGGCCCCGGAGCGAACCGAGCCGGCCCGTGCACACGTTCTCCAGCACGGACATGGGACCGATCAGGTTGAAGGACTGGAAGATCACGCCGATGTCCTTGCGCAGCGCGCGCAGCCGGCGCCCGGACAGCGAGCTGACGTCGTTGCCCAGCACGTTCACGGTGCCGGCGCTCGCGCTCTGCAGCCCGTTGATGTGGCGGAGCATGGTGGACTTGCCGGATCCGGAGAGCCCCAGCAGCACGGTGATGGCTCCGCTCGCGAAGTCCATGGTGACGTCGTCGAGGCCCAGCACGCCCCCGCCGAAGTCCTTGGTGACGTGGTCGAAGCGGACGGGCGCGGCCAGCGTCGGTGCCGGGGTGAGCAGGGTGGGTTCCACGGGAACGGTGTTCATGGTCATCTCCTGTTCCGCTCAGCCCGCGCTGTGGCAGGCGTCGGCGTCGGTGGCGGTGCAGATGTCACGGATGGCGTTGTAGTCCTCGTCCGTGACGGGCAGGTAGCCGTACTCGATCTCCTCGGGCAGCGTGCACTCCTCCTCGGAGGTGCAGATCCCCGCCTCCACGAGCGCGGGCTTGTTCGCCTTGTCCCGGATGGCGGTGGTGATCTTCTCCGCCATCTCCGGCTCCAGGATGTCGGTGTTCAGGGCAATGGGGTCCTCCGGGATGGGCTCGGACTCCCACACGGGGCGCAGCGCGCCCTTCTGCACCTGACCGGAGTCCTCCAGGGTCTTGAGCATGGTGTCGTGGGCGAAGGCGGCATCGCACTGGCCGGACTCCAGGGACAGCAGGGACGCGTCGTGGCCTCCGGCCATCACGGCCTCGAGGTCCTTCTCGAGGTCGATGCCCTCGTCCTTGAGCCCCTTCATGGGCACCAGGTAGCCCGAGGTGGAGGCGGCGTCCACGAAGCACACCTTCTTGCCCTTGAGGTCCGAGAGGTCCTTGATGTCCGAGTCCTGGCGCACGTAGGCCAGCGACGTGTAGGCGGGATCCTTGCTCTTGTCGTTGGTGGGCGCGGCAATGGCCTCGGCGTTGACCCCCGAGTCCTTGGCGATCGTGTAGGAGAACGGCCCGTAGGAGGCGATGTCGATCTGGCCGGCCCGCTGGCCCTCGATCACCGCGGCGTAGTCGGAGGCGTTCTGGAACTTCACCGTGGCGCCGGTCTCCTGCTCCAGCAGCTTGGTGATGGCGGAGTAGTCGCTCTCCAGGGACGTGGAGGACTCGGCCGGGACGGCGGCGAACGTGATGGTGTCCTTCTGGGAGTCGTCCGAGCCGCAACCGGTCAGCAGCGGGACGGAGGCGGTCAGCAGAACGGCGGCGGCGTAGCGGCGGTGGGAGGTCTTCACAGGGATGTCCTTCTGTGCGGAGGTGCGGTGAGGTGGGTGGCGCAGTGTGGTGCCCGGCAGCGTGCGCGGAGGGCGGTGCGCGCAGTTCGAGGATCAGGAGGCGGTGGTGCGGGGCGGCCCCCGCACCTCAAGTCTGAAGCACCTCGCCGTCACTTGTATATACAAATTGGGGTTGTTCACCCACACTTCACCGAACCCTCACGCGAGGGTCATCCGCGGGGCACAGAAGGCCCCGCGGCAGCCCTCGATGAGCCCAGTCCGCAGGCACCGGGGCTGTGCGCATGCAGGGGCGAGGGATCGCGGCGGGGTGCCCCGGCGCGGCCCCAGGGACCGTCGGTACGCCAGGCCCCGGGGCTCAGAAGCGCGGAACGGACCCTCCGGACAGGGCGAGCTCCGCAATGCCGAAGGACAGCGTCATGCCGATTCCGGACGTCACCACCACCACGGTGGTGCGCGGATCCGGGCGCTCCAGAACCAGGTTGGTGGCGGCGCTGTCCGCGTAGCAGCCGAGCCAGCGCTGCTTCACCACCGGCCGCCCGATCCCCAGGTAGCCCGTGGCGCGGTCCAGCAGCAGATCACCGAGCTCCTCCTCCACGAACGGTTCCGGACTCACGTCGTAGGCGTGACTGTCCCCCACGAGCACCCCGCCGGGGATGGCCGTGGCCATGAGGTTGGCCTTGCACGCCACGAGCTCGGGCTCCCGCTGGGCCAGCTCCTCACCGAGGGCCGCCGCCGAGGGCATGGCCGTGAACCCGTCGTAGCGGGCCAGTGAGGTGCCCGTGAGCAGGGCCAGGTCCGCCGGCACGGAGCCGGGGCGTTCGATCAGGGACATCACCAGCGTGCACGCCCGCACCCCGTGGCGCTCGGCGATCTCGGGGAACATCTGCTCCACCTGGACCCCCGGGCACACCACGATCTCGGCGGCGTGGATCTCCCCGCGGCTGGTGCGGGCCACTCCATCGGCCACGGTGAACACCCGCGTGCGCCACGTGAACTCCACCCCCTCGGAGGCGAGCCAGCGGGCCAGCACGGGGGCCGCCTCACGCGGGTTCACGCGCATGTCGCGGGGCAGGTGGGCGCCGGAGTGCGCCCGCAGCTCGGGGTTGCCCACCGCCCGGGCCACCTGTTCCCGGGTGAGCAGCGTGACCTGATCGGAACCGCGGTGCTCCGCGAACTCCTCCAGCACGCGTGCCTCGGTCTCCGTCACGGCGGGGATGTGGGTTCCGGACTCGGCGGCCCAGAAACCGGCGGCCCGGGCGGCGTCGAGCCACCCCTCCCGCGCGGAGGCCGCGACGTCCTGGATGACGTCCGCCTGCCCCGTGAAGCACGCGTGGCCGAAGTTCTGAATGGACGCGCCCACGGGGCGGTCGGCGACGTCGACGACGCGCACGCTGCGTCCCTGACGGTGGGCGCGGAAGGCGGTGGCCAGGCCCAGGATGCCGGAGCCCACCACGAGAAGGTCTGTTGAGGTTTTCACGCCCCCGATGCTAGGTGCGCCCCGGTCCGCCGCGGCCGTGTTGTATATACATTTAAAGGACCGTTCACCTGACCGTCACACGCCGTCCACGCGCGGAGTCCGTCCTGCCGCCACCCTGGGACAACCCGATATGTTTGCGCTGACAGTCCCCGCCCCCTGATCCGAGAGCGACACCATGAAGACCGCCCTGCAGCAGCACCGTGAGATCGCCGCGTACCTGCGCACCGCGATCCACCGCGGTGAGTTCCCCCCGGGCGACCCGCTGCCCTCCGAGGCGCAGCTGTGCGAGCAGTTCCACTCCTCGCGCGGGCCCGTCCGCCAGGCCATGGCCACCCTGCGCTCCGAGGGCTTGATCTCCTCCGGGCGGGGGCGCCGCACCATCGTGCTGGACACCGTGCCCACCCAGTCCTTCGACGGCGTGATCTCCTACTCCGAGTGGTGCCGCCAGTCCGGGTTCGAGCCGGGGCAGGTCACGCAGAGCGTCACCAGGCACCAGGCTGGTCCCGTTCTCGCGGCGGGGCTGGAGATCGAGCCCACGGACCAGGTGGTCACCGTGTTCCGGCTGCGCCTGCTGAACGGGGCGCCCGCCATGGTGGAGCGTCTGAACTACCCCCTGGACGTGGGGCGCCACGTGCTGCTGTTCGACACCGACTCCGGGTCCATCTACCAGCACCTGCTCGACTCCGGCGTGGACGTGAACAACGCCACCCGCACGATCGACGCCGTGGGCGCGGACCCCGAGGACGCCCGCCTCCTGGAGGTCCCCGAGGGCACGCCCCTGCTGCGGGTGCGCCGCCGGGCGTTCACGAGCGAGGGCAGTCCCATCGAGTTCTCCGACGACCGCTACCTCCAGGGCACCGCGAGCTTCACCCTGAACACAGTGCGTGGGAACCCCTCGCCGCTGTCCATGGTCAGCCCCTGACCCCTCCCCGGGATGCTTCCGGGGCAGGCCCGGTCCGTTCCCGGTCCCCTCACGTAGGCTCGTGCCCGAGAACGCGCACGAGACCACGGAAGGCGGACACCATGACCGAGCCACTGGATCCGGAACTCGCCCGGGCCCTGCAGGAGCCGGCGCGACTGGTGCGCGCGGACCCCGCGCTGCTGGACGCCGTTCGCCGGGCTGGCTCTCCCGCCCAGACCGAATTGGTGCGCCGCGCCTCGGACGCGGACACCGTGGAGGACCGGTACGCGGCGGCCGCCATGCTCGCCGCCCTCTTCGGCGACCGCGGCCCGCTGGACCAGGCGGCCCACGGCTACGGGAGCACCCCGCCGCTCGAGCTGCTTGCCCTGGCGGACGTCCCGGCACTGCAGCCCGCCCTGCGGGAGTCGCTGTCCTCCCCCGTCCGCACAGGCCTGCTGGAGTGGGCCACCACGGCGGACCCCTCGCGGCCTCCCCTGGAGCTCGCCATGGCCGCACGGGACCTCGGACTGTCCGACGCCGCGGTGCTGCGTTCCGTCGCGGACCGCGCCGACCAGGTCGCCCAGGGTGCAGGACGCGCGCAGAAGGGTCCCCTGGCCCGGTTCTCGGAGGTGCTGCGCGCGGCGGCGGACAGTGCGCAGGGTGGCGCGGCGGCGTCGTCGCCCGCGTCCGCTTCCCGCCCGTCCCCGCAGGATCCCGTGCTGTCCCAGGGCCCCGCGGTCACGACCACCGGCATCCCGGCCTCCGAGATGCTGGACGACGACGAGCTGGACGAGCCCACCCAGCCCAGCGGGCGCTACCCCGGCGAGGGCGTGCGCGTGCACGACTCCATCGCGGGCCCCGGCGCGGGCGCGCCGCGGGAGACCTGGGATCCGGGCAGCGCGGCGGGCCCCGCTGGCTCCCGCCCCGAGCCCCAGGACGGGTACGACGCCGCCAGCGCACCCGGTCCCGCCGGTTCACCCGACGGCTACGGCCCGCCGGTTCCCCCGCGACAGCCGTCGACCAACGAGCTGTACTACGGGGCGGGCAGCGAGCGCCGCGCTCCGCGCGACCCGAACAGCGAGGAGACCCGGAACGAGAACCGCAGCGTGGCCCGCAACTGGGCCATCACGTTCGCGGTGATCGTGGCGATCATGGTGCTGCTGGTCATCCTGCTGTAGGCGGGCCCGGAACGAATCCCGCCGCGGTCCGGCGGTGAGCCGGTTGCCGCGGGGCGGCGATCAGCGGTGGTTCGAATCGTCCTTGCCGCCGCGGAACGCTGCCCCCGCCCCCAGCGCCGCACCCAGTGCGGTCCATGCCAGCAGCCACCCGACACTGAAGTCGACGTCCTCCACGCCTCCCGAGGGTGTCTGCTTGGACAGGGTGATGTTGAACTCGGCGCGCAGCCAGTAGAGCAGGGCCGCGAACAGCGCGAAGCCGATGATGAGCAGGACTTTTCTCATCTCCGCACCCTCTCACACGCCCCGCCCCACTGACGGGACCGCGCGGCGTCGCCCCGGGTAGCGTGGCCAGGGTGACTACTGAGCAGAACGGCACCGCATCCTGGCAGCACGGCGTGGTGGTGCGCGGCGCGCGCCAGAACAACCTGCAGGACGTCTCCCTGGACCTGCCCCGGGATTCCATCGTGGTGTTCACGGGGGTGTCCGGCTCGGGGAAGTCCTCCCTGGCGTTCGGCACGCTGTTCGCGGAGTCGCAGCGGCGCTACCTGGAGTCCGTGGCGCCGTACGCGCGGCGGCTCATCGACCAGGCGGGTGTCCCGGACGTGGACGTGATCGAGGGGCTGCCGCCCGCCGTGGCCCTCCAGCAGCAGCGCGGCGGGGGTGGGGCGCGCTCGGACGTGGCCACCGTGACCACGCTGTCCAGCCTGGTGCGGATGCTGTACTCGCGCGCCGGGTGGTACCCGCCGGGGCAGGGGATGCTCTACGCGGAGGACTTCTCCGCGAACACCGTGCAGGGCGCGTGCCCCACGTGCCACGGCATCGGGCGGGTGTACGAGGTCACCGAGGACACCATGGTCCCGGACCCGAGCCTGACCATCCGCGAGCGCGCCGTGGCGTCCTGGCCCGTGGCGTGGGCCGGACAGAACCAGCGGGACATCCTCGTGTCCCTGGGCTACGACGTGGACACCCCCTGGAAGGACCTGCCGCAAAAGGACCGGGACTGGATCCTCTACACCGAGGAGCGCCCCACGGTGGGCGTGTACCGCGGGCTGAGTCCCAACCAGACGCGCAAGGCCCAGCAGGAGGGCGTGGAGCCCACCTACCAGGGCACGTTCATCGGCGCGCGCCGCTACGTGCTGGACACGTTCGCCAACGCCAAGAGCCCGAGCACCAAGAAGCGCGCTGCCCAGTACCTCACGAGCGAGCTGTGCTCCGAGTGCCACGGCAAGAAGATCAAGAAGGAAGCGCTGTCGGTCACGTTCGAGGGCCTGGACATCGCCGAGTTCTCGCACCTCCCCCTGGCGCGCCTCGCGGAGATCGCGCGCGCCGTGGCCGCGGAGGGCTGGACCCCGAGCGAGGCCGGGCACCTGGCGGACCACGTGCTGGACGCCGAGTCCCGCGAGGCCTCCACCGCCGCCCGGGTGGCGCAGGGAGGGGCCTCGCACGACGCCGCCCCGGACGTCCGGCGCACCCCGAACCTCTCCGTGGAGAAGCGTGCCGCCGCCCAGCGCCTGGCCGCGGACCTCGTGGCGCGGCTGCAGCCCATGATCGACCTGGGCCTGGGCTACCTCTCCCTGGACCGCACCACACCCACCCTCTCCGGCGGCGAGCGGCAGCGGTTGCGGCTGGCCACGCAGCTCTCCTCCAAACTCTTCGGAGTGGCGTACGTCCTGGACGAGCCCTCCGCCGGTCTGCACCCGCGCGACCTGGACGCGCTGATCGGGATCCTCCACGGGCTCAAGGACCGCGGCAACAGCCTGTTCATCGTGGAGCACTCCCTCACGGTGATCCAGGAGGCGGACTGGCTCGTGGACATCGGCCCCGACGCCGGCGAGCGCGGCGGGCGCGTCCTCTACAGCGGCGATCCCCGGGGCCTCGCGGACGTCCCCGAGTCCGCCACGCGCCGCTACCTCTTCCCGGAGCACGCCACCGCACCCGCCTCGCGCGAGCAGCGCACGCCGCGGGGCTGGCTGGCCCTCGAGGGGATCACCCGCAACAACCTGCGCGGCCTGGACGTGACCGTCCCCGCCGGGTGCCTCACCGCCGTCACGGGCATCTCCGGCTCGGGCAAGTCCAGCCTGGTCAGCCAGGCCCTGCCGGTCCTCGTGCGCGAGCGCCTGGGCCAGCGCACGGGCGAGTCCCCGGAGATCACGGGCGATCCGGAGTCGGACCTGCTGACGGCCGACGACGCCGCCGAGGACGTCCGCGGGAAGGTCACCTCGGTGCCGGAGGGCGTGCGCCGCGTCGTCGTGATCGACCAGAAGCCGATCGGCCGCACGCCGCGCTCCAACGTGGCCACGTACACGGGGCTGTTCGACGACGTCCGCAAGCTCTACGCCGCCACGGACGAGGCCAGGAAGCGCGGGTACAAGGCCGGGCGGTTCTCGTTCAACGTGGTGGGCGGGCGCTGCCCCACGTGCGAGGGCGAGGGCAGCGTGATGGTGGAGCTGCTGTTCCTGCCCAGCGTGTACGCACCGTGCCCGGACTGCCACGGCACCCGGTACAAGGAGAGCACCCTGGAGGTGCTGTGGCGGGAGCGCTCCGTGGCGGACGTGCTGGGCATGAGCGTGGACCAGGCGCACGCGTTCTTCGAGGGCGAGGGCTCCATACACCACAGCCTGGGCGTGCTGCGGGACGTGGGGCTCGGCTACCTGCGCCTGGGCCAGCCGGCCACGGAGCTCTCGGGTGGTGAGGCCCAGCGGGTCAAGCTCGCCTCCGAGCTGCAGCGGGCCTCCCGCGGGGACACCCTCTACGTGCTGGACGAGCCCACCGCCGGGCTGCACCCGGCGGACAGCGACCGCCTCATGAACCACCTGCAGGGGCTCGCGGACGCGGGCAACACCGTGGTCATGGCCGAGCTGGACATGCGCATGGTCGCCCAGGCGGACCACGTGGTGGACATGGGCCCCGGCGCGGGAGCGGACGGCGGCCGGGTGGTCGCCGCGGGCACCCCGGACGACGTCGCCGCGCACGCGGACAGCGCCACGGCACCGTACCTGCGGGGTGAGCTCGGCTGAGACCCGCCTGGGCAGGTGCGCCCAGCCCCCACGGTGAGATGCCCTGCGCCGGGGACTCGTCAGTGCCCACGTCCTGGGCGAGTGGGCGCGGGATCGGCCGGTCAGGTTCGAGCGAGGCCCGCCCCCCGTCCGAGGCCTCGGGGGCGCTTCCGTGAACACGCCGTTCCTGGCGCGCCGCGAGGCCGGACGACGGATCTCGCACCGGGGACAATGAACGCATGAGCATCGACATCCGCCCCGAAGACCCCCGGGACTCCACCGCCGTCCGCGCCCTCGTGGCCCGCGCCTTCACGGAGGCCGAGCACAGCGCCCCGCCCGTGGAGGCGGACGGCGCCCCGGGTGAGGCCACCCTCGTGGGCTGGCTGCGCGGCTCCCCCGCCCACGACTCCCGCTTCGCGCTGACCGCCCACGACGGCGCGGACCTCGTGGGGTTCGCGATGGCCACGTGGGGCCGCTGCGGGGGCGAGCCCGTGCTGGGTGTGGGCCCCGTGGCCGTGGATCCCGCGCGGCAGGGCGAGGGCCTCGGCTCACGGCTCATGACCGCCCTGGTCGAGCGCGCCACCCACGCCGGTCAGCCGGTCCTCGTGCTGCTGGGGGATCCCGCTTTCTACTCACGTTTCGGGTTCCTCCCGGCCTCCCGGCTCGGGATCACCGGGGAGCCCGAGTGGGGCGAGTTCTTCCAGGCGGCGCCGCTGGGGGACGGCGGCGTCGTGTCCCCGGACGAGTACCGGGGCCCGCGCGGCCCCTACGAGTACGCCGAACCGTTCTCCCGCCTCGGCTGACCCGGGATCCGCGCCGTGTGAGCCACGACACCGTAGGGTGGTCCCAGAAGGGACGTCGGGGCGTGGCAGCACCCCGGCACGGGGGTCCTGACACGGCTGCCGCGTGCGGGGGCGCGCCGGGGGTGACCGTTCTACGGGGTCCTCCCGGAGTCTCCCACGGAACGGGGGGACATCGACATGACCGAGCCAGGCAAGCACCGCGCCGCGCACCGCGCCGAGCGGGGAGGGCAGGGCAGATCTCTGCTGTGGCTCGCCGTGGCGGCCGCGCTGGTGCTGATCCTCAGCACGGCCTTCTCCATCTCGCGCCTGGACTCCGACGACGACGCCGCCGGTGGTTCCGAGGCGAGCGGCGCCTCCGGGGCGGCGGGCGCGGAAGGGGGCGAGCCCGTCGTCGTCGGTCCCGCAGAGACCGGGGCAGGGACGTGGGCCGCGGTGCTGCAGGACCCCGCCGTGGAGCTCGGCACACCGGGTGAGGACGCCGGAACGCGTGAGCTGATCTCGCGCGCACTGGGCGAGGTGCAGGACGGGCAGGCGGACCGCGCGGACACGGAGCAGGCCATGAAGCGGCGCGCCCGCACTGAGGGCGATGCCGCCCCCGTCCAGACCGCGACGCAGCGACTGGAACAGGTCGCAGCGGGCCCCGCCCCGAGCACACCGGCGCCTGCGGACCCGAGCGCGCCCGCCTACGCCGCGGGAGCGGAACACCCCGCGGCCACCGTGGTCACGCGCGGCGAGTGGGACGACTACCGCGGCCGGCACGCGGACACGGCGCTCGTGGCGAGCACCCCGGGCGACCGTCCGGCCTCCGAGGCGCCCACCGCGGACGACGCCACCCTGACGCAGGCCCTGGGGCAGTGGGAGCACCTCGCGGAGCCGTTCCACGCCCTGGTGGCCATCGACACGTCAGGTTCCATGGGCACCCCGGCGCTGCCGGACGGCTCCACCCGGATGGACCTCACGAAAGCCGCCGCCTCCACGGCCGTGGGACTGTTCCCGGAGCACGACGCGCTGGGGCTGTGGACGTTCGCGCGCCACCTGGACGGGGACAAGGACTACCGCTCCCTGACCCCGGTGCGGGAACTGTCCGCCCCGGTGGACGGCGCCACCCAGCGGGACCAGCTCGCGCAGGACGCCCAGTCGTTGACCTACGTGCCCAAGGGGTACACGGGGCTGTACGACACCACGCTGGCCGCCTACCGCCAGGTGCTGCACGAGGACGCCCCGGACCACCTGCGCACGGTGATCGTGCTGACCGACGGCATCAACCAGGACCCGGGATCCATGGGCCTGGACGAGCTGCTCGCCACGCTGGAGAAGGAGCAGGACCCGGAGAACCCGGTGCGCATCATCACGGTGGGCATCTCCCAGGACGCGAACGAGAACGTCCTGAAGCAGATCGCGGAGACCACGGGCGGGTCCTCCCACATCGCCACGGCGCCGGAGGACATCGAGAAGGTGTTCGTGGACGCGCTGACGGGGGCGTGAGGGGCGCACGTCGCGGACGCGGGCGGCGACGCGTGAGGCGCGGTTCTGCCAAGGATTTCCACAACTTTGCGGGCAGAAATGCACCTCACACGCTTTAGACACTGGGACTGTGGCGCATCCCGCTGAGCTGGACCAGGGACGCTACTGAAGTGGCCGCGCTCGTCACATCATTCCGAGTCAGAGTCGCTGCAAGGAAATCACCTACCTTAGGAGGATGGAAGAGACTGAGAAACAACTGATTGCGTCTTGGCGCGCTGAGGAGCGTGCGCAGCCAGAGGGGTGGGATTTTTCCGATCTAGCTGATCGGATGACGGAGTCGCCCGAGCCTTGGGATCTTGCGGCGATTTACCGGACAGCGTTGGCGGCTGCAACAAGCGTTCTCGACATGGGGACCGGCGGAGGCGAGTTCTTGAGGTCATTCAGGGACGCACTACCACCAGACACGATAGCGACAGAGGGGTGGCCCCCTAACCTGGCAGTCGCCCGAGAGGCACTTTCGCCTCTGGCCGTGGAGGTCTTCGAGTACAAAGCACCGGACAAAGATGTCGACTCGGTCGAAATGCCCTTTTCGGACAATCGATTTGACCTTGTTCTCAACCGGCACGAGTCGTTCTCCCCTCAGGAGCTCGCACGCGTCCTGGTCAAGAAAGGACAGTTCATCACCCAACAAGTTGGTGGCGACGAGGCCCATGAGCTGAAGGCATGGCTCGGGGACCATGACGAGTTGCCGCATGTCAACATCACAACCATGCGGAGGGATCTCGAGACTGCTGGGTTCCACGTAGCCGAGGGAGATGAGCACGTGGGTGCCTACGAGTTCCGAGACGTCGCCGCGCTCGTGGCGTACCTGCAGCTGGTGCCGTGGGAGACGCCGGATGACTTCACAGTGGACCGCTACGCAGACCGACTTCTGGCGCTCCACCGAGAGACCTCCGGCGGCCCTGTGCGGCTCACGCGCAAGCGATTCTGGCTACGAGCAGTTCGTCAGTGAACTTCTTCCCCAGTTGCCCCGTTGAATATGCTCCCCGACACCTGCTTATGCCAGTGCCCTTCTATCCGGCGGGCAGGGCCTCGAGGGTCTCAGATGCCAAGTTCTCTCCGCAGGGCCACGTGGGAAACTCGCGACTCCTGCTCCGTGCGCGCAGATGCCGCGGCCCGGACATCGGCTACATCCTCAAGGGTCGTCACCGCACGGTCGTAGAACTCGGGCGAGACCACCACGGCGCGTCGTCCCGCGCCCAGCGAAGTGATCTCCACGGGCTCGCGCTGCGCGGTCGCAATGTAATCACTCTGCTGGTTGCGGAACTGGGAAAGCGTCACGGAGATCATACCGAAAGCGTACAACTTGTACGTTTGCAACGCTGCTGGTGGAGGCAGTGATGCATGAAAGATATTTAAATGGTGTTTCGGCTTTCTCCCCACGGACTAGCATGCGGACATGATTGAGACCCCTCGCCTCCTACTTCGCCGACCCCGCCCCGCTGATGTCGATGCGGTCTTTGCATACCGGTCTCGAGCAGATGTCGCCCGCTACTTGAGCGCAGGCACGTGGACCCGCCAGAAAACTGACGAGGAACTTGATACCTGTGCCGGTGCACAACTGAATGGACCCGGCGACGAATTGGTGCTCCTGGCCGAGCTCCGCGCCACCCGGGAGGTCGTAGGCGAGGTAGGACTGACGTGGACCGACGCGGAGCACACCGCCGAAATCGGGTACGTGTTCAACCCTGCTTATACGGGAAAAGGCCTGGCCTCCGAAGCTGTCTCCGGTGTTCTCTCCGCAGCCCTCGGCACGTGGGGCTTTAGCCAGGTCAGTGCGCGAACTGACGCTGACAACCGAGCCTCCCGCCTCCTGTGTGAGCGGGTGGGTATGACGCTCACTGCCCGCTCTTTGAGCACAGATGGGCGAGATGTGGAGGAAGTCGTCTACACCACATCCGGCGTGTAGTGCTCTCTGTATGGGACCAGGACGCGATCAAGCCCCCGCAGCCACTAGTTCTGCTTTGAATCCTGCGGAATTCTCCAGCCAGCCAGCGTAGTGCTCAGGACCGCCGGCATGGGGATAGCGCTCCTGGTACAGCGGCCACCAGCCGTGCTCGGGGGCAACTCTCATGATTTCATCCACGCGTTCAGAGGGGCCCGCGATGAATGCGAGATGGTTCACGCCCGGGGCTCGCCGGTCATGGACCGCGCGGGAAAGGTTTGGCGAGGTGGTCAGGGTGAGATAGGCGCCCCCTCCTGACCAGGACTCGCCCTCAACCCACTTGCCCGACTGGCTGAACCCAAGTTGCTCGAGGAGCCAACCCCACTCGGACCGCGCCTGAGCCAGATCAGCGACCCACACTTCGACATGATGAAATCCCGTCATGGATCCATGGTGACATCCTCGCAAAGACTGGCCGAGCGATCATTGTCCCTACCTCCGAGGCGCTCCTACCGTGGTGGGATGGCTACCACCACGACATCCCGAACCCCCTGGCTCCTCGTCCTCGGCGTCCTCCTGGCCGTCGCCGCGGCGGCTCTGATCACGTTCACCGACCTGGCCTGGCGCGGCCTCATCGGCTGGCCGCTGCTGGTGGTGGCGCTGCTCCTGGTAGTGTCCGGCGGCATTCGTCGCGGTCAGCAGCGGAGGGACACCCACCGGGTCTGAGACCCGCGGGGCGGTCCGTGCTTCGCGGGATTGCACCACCCCGACCGCACCCGGACACGGTACGAGCCGCGCCCCCGGTCTCCCGGGAGCGCGGCTCGTGGTCGCTCAGGCGTCAGGCACGACGCCGCCGGGTCACCGCACCAGCTCGTCCACCACGCGCTGCATGGACTGGCTGTGGTTGCCAAAGCGGTGCATGGTGATGGACACGGCCTGCTCGGCCAGCATGTACATCATCTCCACGCGCCCGGTGCCCACCACGTCCTCGGTGATCAGGGCGATGTCCGGGTGCTCGGCGCGCACCGCGTAGAGGTCCTTGAGGTCCTCCTCGGAGCCGTCCCACGGGGAGATCACGCGGACGCGAGCGCCGTGGCGGACGTCCAGGGCGTCGTCGTCCAGGGCGCGCAGGTCCGAGAGCTGACCCAGCGGGCCCAGGGAACCGGTGCCCAGGGCGTGCGCGAACTCGGCGTCGGACGCCGGGTTCAGCACCGTGGCGAAGAGCCCGTTGACGGCCTCCGGCACCTCGGTGGCGGCACTGAGGATCACCTGCGAACCGGAGCGCACGGCGGCGAGGCCCACGCGCAGGATGTCCGTGAGGGACGCACCCTCCTGGGCGCGCACCACCACGGTGCGGGGGCGGTAGCGGAACAGGTTGGCCTCGCTGCGCAGGGCGGTGGGGTCCTTGACCTGGCCGAACTCGCGCTGCCACTCGGACTGGTCCGACTGCGCGGCGCGGCGCAGCCACACGAGGTCCTCGTCCGAGATCAGCGGCGTCACGGCGTCCAGCGCGCGGTGCACGCGCGGGTCCAGGACCCACGCACCGGCCGCACCGCGGTCCGTGCTGGAGGACGAGAACCCGGCGCGCTTCCAGCGGCCCAGCGACGCCAGGTAGTTGGGGCCACCGGCCTTCGCGCCCAGGCCCACGGAGGAGCGCTTCCAGCCGCCGAACGGCTGGCGCTGCACGATCGCGCCGGTGATCCCACGGTTCACGTAGAGGTTGCCGGCCTGCACGGAGTCCACCCAGCGCAGGATCTCGTCCGCGTCCAGGGAGTGGATGCCCGCGGTGAGCCCGTAGTCCGTGGCGTTCTGCAGCTCCACGGCCTGCTCGAGGCTGTCCGCGGACATGAGCCCCAGGACGGGGCCGAAGCACTCGGTGAGGTGGAAGAAGGATCCGGGCTTCACACCCGTGCGGATCCCGGGGCGCCACAGCCGGCCGGAGTCGTCCAGCTGCTTGGGCTCGATGAGCCACTCCTCACCCGGCTCAAGCTGGGTGAGCCCGCGCAGGAGCTTCTCGGAGGGCTGCTCCACGGTGGGGCCCACGGTGGCCTGCAGGTTCACGGGCCAGTCCACCACCATGGAGGAGGCGGCATCCACGAGCTGGCGGCGGAACCGCTCGGACGTGGCCACGGACCCCACCAGGATGCCGAGCGACGCCGCGGAGCACTTCTGCCCGGCGTGGCCGAAGGCGCTGGAGACGAGGTCCCACACCGCCTGGTCACGGTCCGCACTGGGGGTGATCACCAGGGAGTTCTTGCCGGAGGTCTCCGCGGTGAGCGGGCGCTCCGGATCCCACGAGGCGAACAGCTGCGCGGTCTCGTACGCGCCGGTGAGCACCACGCGCTCGACGTCCGGGTGGGAGATCAGCGTCTTGCCGGCCTCGCCCTCCACGGCGTCCACGAGCTGCAGCACGTCGCGCGGCACACCGGCCTCCCACAGCGCCTCGCACACCGCGGTGGAGCAGCGGCGGGACTCGGGGGACGGCTTGTGGATCACGGCCGAACCGGTGGCCAGGGGTGCCACGGTGGTGCCCGCGGGGATGGCCAGCGGGAAGTTCCACGGCGGGGTCACCACGGTCACGGCGTGCGGCACGAAGTCGCCGCCGTCCACGAACTCCAGCTCCAGCGCGCGGCGGGCGTAGTAGCGGCAGAAGTCCACGGCCTCGGAGACCTCGGGGTCCGCCTGCTCCAGCACCTTGCCGGTCTCCGCACCCGCCACGGCCATGAGGTGGCCTCGGCGTGCGGCGAGGATGTCCGCGGCGCGGTTGAGGATCTCGGCGCGCTCACGGGCGGGGGTGTCCGCCCAGCGCTTGCCGGCGCTCTTGGCGGTGGCCACCACGTCGTTCACGGCCTGCACGGCCTCGTCCGAGTCCTGGTCCATGTCCTTCAGCAGCTCGGGCACGGCCACGGAGGCGTACCACTCGCTGCTGCCGATCTTCTCGGCCAGGGTCTCCGCCCAGCGCTGGTTGGCCGGCACGGAGACGTCCGTGTCCGGCTCGTTGCGGAACGGCTCGTCCAGCGGGATGGTGGGCTCCGCGCCCACGGTCTCCGCGCTGCGGTCCTGCACACGACGCGGCGAGGGGACCTGGGGGTCCTCCTCCAGGTCCGCGAGGGCTGCCCGGAAGCGGCCCTCCTCGCGCTGGAACACCCAGTTGTCCGGGCCCAGGTCGAAGATCCCGGACATGAAGTTCTCGTTCGCGGAGTTCTCCTCGAGCCGGCGCACCAGGTAGGACACGGCGACGTCGAACTCCGCGGGCTTCACGGCCGGCACGTAGAGCAGCAGCTGGCCCACGTCCGTGGCCACGGCCTCGCTCTGCGCGGTGGCCATGCCCTGCAGCATCTCGAACTCGATGCGGTCGGTCACGCCGCGCTGCTCCGCGAGCAGGTGCGCGAAGGCGATGTCGAACAGGTTGTGCCCGGCCACACCCAGGCGCATGCCCGTCATGCGCTCGGGGTGGAACAGCCACGCCAGCACGCGCTTGTAGTTGGTGTCCGTGGCCTGCTTGGACTCCATGGTGGCCAGGGGCCAGCCGTGCATCTCGGCGTCCACGTTCTCCATGGCCAGGTTGGCACCCTTGACCAGGCGCACCTTGATCTGGGCGCCGCCGTCCGCCACGCGCTGCGCGGACCACTCGGAGAGCCGCTCCACGGCGCTGAGCGCGTCCGGGAGGTAGGCCTGGACCACGATGCCGGCCTCGAGGTTCTTCAGCTGCGGCTTGTCGAGCAGCCGCTTGAACACCTCGATGGTCAGCTCCAGGTCCGAGTAGACCTCCATGTCCAGGTTGATGAACATCTTCCCGGTGCCCTTGGTGGCCGCGGTCTCGTACAGCGGCAGCAGCCGCTCCACCACGCGCTCGGCGGTGCGCTCGAAGCCCCAGTGGGACAGCTGCGGCACCACGGAGGAGACCTTCAGGGAGACGTAGTCCACGTCCTCGCGGCGCAGCAGGCCCTCGGCGTCCGCGAGGTGCTTCTTGGCCTCGTCCTCGCCCAGCACCTCCTCACCCAGGAGGTTGATGTTGAGCCGGTGGCCCTGCTGCTTGATGTTCTTCACGGACTTGCCGAACGGCCCGGGGCGGGCGTCCACGACCATGTGGCCCACCATCTGACGCAGCCGGGTGCGGGCGGCGGGGACCACCACGGAGGGCAGTGCGCCGGAGAGCACGGTGCCCGCCTGGATCTGCGCACGGTCCGCCACGGACATGGACTGCGGGGTCAGCTTGGTGATGTCCTGCAGCGCCTTTGCCGCAGCCTTCGTGTCCTCCGTGCGGATCACGCGGTCCACGAAGCCCACCGTGAACTCCAGCCCGTTCGGGTCCTGGAGCACGGCGGCCAGACGGTCCTCCGCGGGGTTCTTCTGCTTGTTGTTGCGCTGATTCTCCTGCGCCCGCTGCAGCCAGGTGCGCACGAGGTCCACGGCGGGATCGGCGAGGGCGTGGGGATCGGTTCCGGTATTGACGGTGCGTGCCATTGCAGCGCCTCCAAAGTCTCGGCCCGGCAAGGGTGCCGAGGCACTCCCTCGGCCACCAGCCGAGTCACACCGGGCCCGGCGTAGCTGGTGCGCTCACGCTACCCCGCGCTCCAGGACGGCAAGTAATCGCGAGCTGTGGGAAACCTCCACATGACGCCCAACGCCCATCCTCCGCACTCCCAGGGACCACGACGACGCCGCACGGCCACCTCCCGCGCGACCCGCACTGCGCGCCCAGCAGCCCACACTCCCGCGCCAAGCCCCGGGGTCGGGTTGGGCCGAGGCCATGCCACTGACCGTGCCCGGCCCCACTCAGAACGGCGCCGCCCCTGAACGTGGGCGGCAGGGCACGGCACCCGGCGGCGTCGTGCCACCGTGCGTCAGGAGGCGTCCGGGGCGGTCTCCGCCTTCAGGATGTCCAGCACGCGGATCAGGCGCAGGTGCGCCTCCACCTGCGGGAAGTTGCCCGTGGCGCGGCGGTGGGTGGGCGAGTACGTGGAGGGCAGCAGGCCCAGCTCGTTGGCGGTGCCGAGTGCCACGTCCGTGAGCCGCACCGCCTCCTGGGTGTGCCCGCACAGCGCGAGCTGCTCGGCCAGCTGCAGCGTGGCGGAGACGGACGGCGCGGACTGGCCCGCGAAGCCGTCCTGGCCGATCGAGGACGCGAACGCCTCGACGTCGTCCAGGTCCGTGAGCTGCGGCAGGTTGCGGTAGCGGTGCAGCAGGCCGGAGCGGTCCGTGAGCTCCCTGCGGATGCGCTCCACGGTGCCGAGCATGCGCTCGTCGTCGTAGGCCACGAAACCCACCATGGGCAGCTGCAGCAGGGAGGCGTCCACGTCCGTGGAGCCGTAGTACTGCACGAACGAGCCCGCCTGGGGGTCGTAGCCGCTGGTCCAGACCTCGTGCGCGAGCTGATCCCGGTGCTCCTCCCAGGTCTCCACGTCACCGGGCAGACCGTGGATGCGCACCGCGTCCACACCCGCCTGCATGGCCGCCCACATCATCACGCGCGAGTGCGTGTAGTACTGGGGCTCACCGCGCATCTCCCAGACGCCCTGGTCCTTCTCCTCGTAGTTGGCCACCACGGCGCGCAGCAGCGCCTGCTGCAGCGGCCACGAGAGGTGGTCCTCCTGCACACCGCGGCGGCGCAGCATCTCGAAGACCCGCAGCACGTGCCCGGCCACGTCCGACTGGTAGTGGCTGCCGGAGGAGTTGCCGTCACGGACGGGCCGCGAGCGCTCGTACCCCGGCAGGTCCACCAGCCGCTCACGGATCTGGGGGGAACCGTCCAGGGTGTAGATGTTGGAGGGGTTGTTCACGTCCCCGGCCACCGCACGCAGCAACCAGTTGCGCAGCTGGGCGGCCTCGCGGTCGTGACCGTGGTCCAGCATGACCTCCAGTGCCGACGCCGCGTCCCGGGGCCACGCGAGCCGGTGGTCCCAGTTGCGGTCCGCGCCCACGACCTCCGGAAGGGACGTGGTGGGGGCACCGATGAGTCCGCCCGTGGCCTGGTGCATGAGCCCGCGCACCACCAACAGGCTGCGCCGGATCAGCTCCTCGGGCTCATCGTCCGTGGCGGTGAGCCGGAAACCGCCCAGGGAGGTGCCCTCCTGGTGGGGGCGGTCCCCGTGGCGGCCCACGTCCCGCGCGGAGAGGCGCTCGGAGGTGTCCAGGTCCTCGGCGTCCGCGCCGGAGGCGTGCAGCGCGGGGGGCTGCTCGTCCGGGTCCGTGTGGTTCATGGCGGCGGGATCCGTGAGGGGCTCGTAGCGCTCGGTCCACTCCTGCCACAGGTTCACGGTGGCCGTCAGCGTCTCGTTCACGTCCACCGCCTCCGGGGGCACGCCGTGGGACGGGAACCACGTGAGCGTGAAGTCCCGGGTCTGTCCGGCCGCCACCGTGAAGGAGCCCGCGTGGCGGCGCTTGGTCTTGTCCGGATCCGCCTCCGGCAGCGGATCGCCGTGGAAGACCACGGAGTCCGGTCCGGCCATCCCCACCAGCACGGACTCGGCCTCGGCGTCCTCCGACTCGTCCTCCAGGACGTCGAAGCGGCTCAGCCATGGCACGGACGAGCCGTAGTTGAAGCGCAGCCGGATGTCCTGGAACATCTCCACCTCACCCGTGAGGCCCTCCACCCGGCGGATCAGCTCGGTGCGGGCGTTGAGCGGCATGAAGTCCGTGACGCGCACCGTGCCGGTGTCCGTGGACCACACCGTGTGCAGCACGAACGTGTTCTCCGCGTAGAAGCGCTCCACCGCCACGACGCCGGGCAGGGACATGTCCACCGCGGCGTCGTCGTCCACCGCGCAGTACGGGGCGAGCAGCCAGCGGCCGTGGTCCGGGGTGCCCAGCAGCGCGCCGAACAGCGCGGGCGAGTCGAAGCGGGGGACGCACCACCAGTCCACCGACCCGTAGCGGGAGACCAGCGGCCCGCTGCGCATGTTGGACAGCAGGGCGTAGTCCTCGATCTTGGAAGCCATGCCCCCAGAATCTCACGAACGAGCGGTCGGCTCATGCTGCACGGAACTCTGGCCGTTCGGCCGATGCGGCCTGGATGGTGCCTCGGTACGGTGGATAGTTCACCGTGCGCCGGTCGGGTTCGTTGCGAGCCGACCGGCAGACCGAACGGTCCCGCGAGACCCCCGGGAGGACGCCACCCATGACCCTGCCGTACCAGCCCGTGTACTACGACACCCAGCCCGGCGAACCCGTGGGCCCGTGGCGGGCCGTCAAGAACTTCGTCCGCAAGGGCACCACGTTCTCCGGGCGGGCCTCACGCTCCGAGTACTGGTGGATCGCCCTGTTCACCTTCCTCTTCTCGGGGGCCTACATGCTGGCGGAGGACCGCGGCTACCTGGCCTGGCCGGATGTGGAGGGCGGGCTCGCCATCGTCCTGGCGGTGCTCTCCCTGGTGCTGCTGCTCGCGGTGGTCCTGCTGGTCGTCTTCACCGCCGCCCTGTCCGTGCGGCGCCTGCACGACTGCAATCTCTCCGGGCTGTGGTTCCCGCTCATCCTCGTTCCCGGCCTGGGAAGCGCCGCCCTGCTGATCCTGGCCGCCCTGCCCCCGGACCCGCGGGGCGTGCGCTTCGACGCCCAGCCCACCCCCGGGGCCGTCATGCACGCCGGGAGGTAGAGCGGCGTCGTTCCTTGCCCGGACCCTCGGCCCGGTCTAAAGTTCGGTACACCGAACTTTAGAATTCACGGGAGCGAGGAGACGGAATGCGACGTCGTCGGGGATGGACGGTGGCGGCCGCGGCCGCCGCGGGTGTGCTGGTGCTGAGCGGCTGCGCGGGGGCGGGGCCCGGCGGCGGGAGCTCCGAGAAGCCCACCGTGCTGACCACGTTCACCGTGCTGCAGGACATGACCGCGGCAGTGGCGGGGGACCACGTGACCGTGGAGTCCATCACCAAGCCGGGCGCGGAGATCCACGACTACGAGCCCACCCCGCAGGACGTCACCACGGCGTCCCGAGCGGACCTGGTGCTGGACAACGGCCTGCACCTGGAGCAGTGGCTCGAGCAGTTCACCTCCTCCGCCAACGTGGCCCACAGGGTGGTCTCCGAGGGCGTGGAACCCCTGGACATCGCGGACACCCCCGGAACCCCCAACCCCCACGCGTGGATGAGCCCGCGCAACGGGGAGCGCTACGTGGACAACATCGTCGCCGCGCTCAGCGAGCTGGACGCCGAGCACGCCCAGCAGTTCCGGGACAACGGGGAGAAGTACAAAAAGCAGATCCGCGCGATCGGCACGGAGCTGACCCGGAAGCTGGAGGCCCTGCCGCGCAACGAGCGGGCACTGGTCACGTGCGAGGGCGCGTTCTCCTACCTGGCGCGGGACACCGGGCTCACCGAGAAGTACATCTGGCCGGTCAACGCGGAGCAGGAGGCCACCCCGCAGCAGGTCAGCTCCGCCATCGAGTTCGTGGACCGGCACAAGGTGCCCGCGGTGTTCTGCGAGTCCACCGTCTCCGACAAGCCCATGAAGCAGGTCGCGGAGGCCACCGGCGCCCGCTACGGCGGCACCCTCTACGTGGACTCCCTCTCGGAGAAGGACGGCCCCGTCCCCACCTACCTGGACCTGCTGCGCCACGACGCGGACACCATTGCCCGCGGCCTGTCCGGGGAGGAGCGGTGACGTCCGCGATCCGGGCGCGCGGCGTCGTCGTGGACTACGGCAGTGTGCGCGCCCTGGACGGCGTGGACCTGGAGATCACCCCCGGGCAGGTCACCGGGCTGGTGGGCATGAACGGCTCCGGGAAGTCCACGCTGTTCAAGGCGCTCATGGGCACCGTTCGGCTCGAGGCCGGCGAGGTGCGGCTGGACGGGATGGACCCGCGCACCGCGCGGAAGCAGGGCGTGGTGGGGTACGTGCCGCAGAGCGAGGACGTGGACTGGGCGTTCCCGCTGTCCGTGCGGGACGTGGTCATGACCGGGCGCTACGGGCACATGGGCCCCACCCGGCGGGCGCGTCCCGCGGACCGGGCCGCCGCGGCGGACGCGCTGGAGCGGGTGGAGCTCACGGAGCTCGCGGGGCGGCAGATCGGGCGGCTGTCCGGCGGGCAGCGCAAGCGCGTGTTCGTGGCGCGCGCGATCGCCCAGGGCGCGCGGATCATGCTGCTGGACGAGCCGTTCGCGGGCGTGGACAAGCGCAGCGAGGCCACCATCGTGCGGCTGCTGCACGAGCTCGCCGCCCAGGGCTGCGCGGTGGTGGTGGCCACCCACGACCTGCACGCGCTGCCGCAGCTCGCTCAGAGCGTGGTGCTGCTGCGCCGTCACGTGCTCTTCCACGGGCCGGTCGCGGAGGGGCTCGCGCCCGAGCACCTCGTGCGCGCGTTCGGCCTGGACGTGCTCTCCGGCCCGTCCTCCACGCGCTCCCCGGGGGACGACGACGCCGCTCCCGCCGACCGCGCGCCGCTCACCGCGGGCGCGGTTCACGAGGGTTCGCCACTGGGCCCTGCTGCGCCGCCGAGCGGCGTCGTGCCCCCGCGCAACGGGACCGCCCCCGCGACGGAACCCGCCGCACCCACCACGCACCGAGGAGGCCGCGCATGAGCGCCCTGGAGCTGCTCACCCAGCCGCTGGAGTACGAGTTCATGCTGCGCGCGCTGGTCACCACCGTGGCCGCGGCGTCCGTGTGCGCGGTGCTCTCGTGCTGGCTGGTGCTCGTGGGGTGGTCGCTCATGGGGGACGCCGTGTCCCACGCGGTGCTGCCCGGCGTGGTGCTCGCCTACATCCTGGGCATCCCGTTCACCGTGGGCGCGCTGGCCGCGGGCGTGCTGGCCGTGGTGCTGATCGGCGGGCTGCGCGGGACCAGCAGGGTCAAGGAGGACGCGTCCATCGGAATCGTGTTCACGTCCCTGTTCGCGCTGGGCCTGGTGCTCATCTCGGTCACCCCCAGCCAGACGAACCTGACGCACATCATCTTCGGCAACGTGCTGGGCATCTCCGCGACGGAGCAGCTGCAGATCTGCGTGCTGGCCGTGGTGGCGCTGGCGGTGATGGTGCTCAAGCGGCGGGACCTCACCCTCTACGCGTTCGACCCCCAGCACGCCCACGCCATCGGCCTCTCCCCCCGGTTCCTGGGCGGGCTGCTGCTGGGGCTGCTCGCGGTCACCTCCGTGGCCGCCCTGCAGGTGGTGGGGGTGGTGCTCGTGGTGGCCATGCTCATCATCCCGGGCGCCACTGCGCACCTGCTCACCGACCGGTTCGGGGTCATGCTGGTGATCGCGCCGTGCGTCTCGGCGGCGTCGGCGGTGCTGGGCATCTACCTCAGCTACTGGCTCAACGCCTCCCCCGGCGGGCTGGTGGTGCTCGTCCACGCGGCGGCCTTCGCGCTCGCGTACCTGCTCAGCCCCGCGCACGGGGTGCTGGGCAGCAGACTGGCGGCACGACGTCGCCGGCGGGCGGTGGCGGGGTAGGTCGCCTCCGCGCCGTGACCAACAGGGTCTTCGAGAGCGATCCTGCCGAGGGCCGTGGCTGGCCTGAGGTGCACATCCCCCGACCGTTCGTGGGCACAACTGGCTCCGGTCCTGTCAGGAACTGACCTCGCCCAGCGAGACCCAGACCGCGTCGGTAGCGGTCTGTCCGAGGGGGACGCTGCGAGCGCCGTCGTCCAGCACGGCCTGGACCGATCCCGAGTAGGGGCCGCCGGAGCGGACGTCCAGGGGGACCCCCACGCCGATGCCGTTCTCCGCGAAGAAGCGCAGCAGCCCCGAGTCCCGGTCCGAGATCCGCTCCACGCGCACGCGGGAACCGTCCGGGACGGTGGTCAGGGAGACGGCGTCGGGAGGGGTGATGGTGCCGTCCTTGGCGGGGATCGGATCACCGTGCGGGTCCCGGGAGGGGTGTCCCAGGAGGTCGTCCAGGCGGTCGATCATGAAGTCGGAGGCGGCGTGCTCCAGGTGCTCCGCCTCGTCGTGGACCTGGTCCCAGCGGTAGCCGAGCATCTCCACCAGGAAGGTCTCGATCAACCGGTGGCGGCGCACCATCTCCACGGCGAGCGCCCGGCCCTGCTCGGTGAGCTCGATGGCACCGTACGGGGTGTGGGCCACGAGGCCGTGCTCCGTGAGCTTCTTGAGCGCATCCGAGACGGTGGAAGCACGCAGCCCCACCTTCTGCGCCACGGCGGACGTGGTGACCGGGTCCGCGGACCACTCCCCCAGGTTCCAGATGGCCCTCAGGTAGTTCTGGTGGCTCACCGAGAGCTTCGCAACCGACATGATGGGGAGACTAACAAAACCCCGTGTCCGCCGAGTCAGGGCGCCGCCGGCGGCTGCGTGACGCCCTCGATCATCCTCCGCAGGAAGTTCGCCACCACGTCCCGCTCCGCAGCGGACATCTCGTTGACCACGGCCATCATCCGGCCATGCATGTCCCGAAGGGTGGTGCGGACCTCTTCCTTGCCGTGCTCGGTGGGGACCACCGCCACGGACCGGCGGTCGTCCGGGTGGGGGATGCGTTCCGCGTAGCCGTCGCGGACCAGCCGGTCCACCAGCGCGCTCGTGGACGCATTCGTGATGCCGAGCATCGCCGCCACATCCTTCTGGCGCAGCGCGGCCCCCGCCTTCTCCGCCGAGATCAGGTGCCGCAGCGCCAGGATGTCCTTCTCCCCCATGTCCATGTCCGCGCGCACGCGCGAGCGCATGGTCGTCTCCGCGTCGCGGTAGCGGCGCAGGAGGTTCAGCACGTCGACGCCGCTCGCGGACTCCGCGGAGTCGTCGTACCAGAAGTGCCGGGGGACAGCGGGTTCCGACGTCATACAGCGTCGTCCTCGGCGCGCCTCGTCCCCATTTCGCATGTCGTCTGCATAGGTCCAGTAGATTAGCTAACAGTTAGATTGATCATCAACCTGTCGCCGCTCCCCCAAAGCCGTGCTCAGGAGGAGCGGAGGGCTCGCAATGCTGCTCGCGCAGGACCCGACACCGGACGCCGCAGATGTCCTCCCGGTCGTTTCCGCGCCCGCGAGAGACCGCACGGAGCACGTGTCGCTCGCCGCCGTGGCTCGCGCCGCCACGATGGGTGTGCAGGTCTACCCGTCCGTGGCCTCCGCAGAGTTCGCCATCGCCGGTGACCCCCGGGCACCGCACCTCACGCTCACCCTGGCGTTCACTCCCAGCCCCGAGAACCAGCGCATCAAGGACGAGATCAGGCACGAACTCCTCCCGGGCCTGGAGGCCATCATCGGCGCCCCGTTCGCGCAGGTCACCCTGGACTACACCACCGCCGAGCAGCCCCTGGCCCAGGCACCAGTCGTCGCGGCCTGAGCAGCCCGCACGACGACGCCGCACCCGCTTCCTCTCCCGCTCATGCCTTACCCCCGGCAGCAGGACGACGAAGCCTCCACACCACCATCGTGAGACACGGGGAGCAGCCCCGCAGCTCACGGGTATAGTCGCGAGCCCTGAATGGGAACCATGGAGCGACGCGAGCGAGAGGCGGGATCGACGTGCTCGGGATCTGTCTGATCGCTCTGGGGTCGGCGCTCAATTTCTGCGCCATGCGCATGGTGGCAGCAGCCAACCCAAACTCCCGACTGCCAATGATCTTCGGGCGCGCGCCCCACCACCCTCGACGCCCCGCAGTTTTCTACCTCGTGCTGGCGGCCAGTCTTGGCCTGCTCATGTGGGGCTCAATCTGGGGATTCCAGGAGGTGGACGCCTGGGCCTCCGCCGCCGTGGTCGTGTTCATGATGCCGTCGCTCTTTCTCACCGTGCGGCACAACCGGGGCGTAGCGCAGCGCCCACCATCGGATGTGGCACCCTCCCGCCGCTGAGGAAGCGCCAGCACGCACAGTGCGGTCAAGAGCGCTCCAATTCAGCAGTGGTTTCCCTCCCGAGGCGGGCCAGCCACACAGGACCCCCTGCAAGGTCATGGCCCACGTGCCGCACGGCACCAGGCCCGCAGTCGCACGTCGGCCTGATCCACCACCCCGCACGGGTTCACACCTCTTGCAGTGATACCCCCCTAGGGTATATGTTGGTTGCCATGAGCACCCAGGACACCCCCACCCACGGCTACACCCAGGACAAGGCCGCCTACGCCCGGCGCCTCAAGCGCATCGAGGGCCAGGTGCGCGGGATCCAGCGCATGATCGACGAGGACACCTACTGCATCGACGTCCTCACGCAGATCTCCGCGATCCAGTCCGCGCTGAAGTCCGTGAGCCTGGGGCTCATGGAGGAGCACCTGGGCCACTGCGTCAAGCACGCGGTGGAGCACGCCCACGACACCGGGGACACCGCGGAGATGGACGAGAAGCTCGCCGAGGCCAACGCCGCGATCGCGCGCCTGGTCAAGAGCTGACGCAGCCCCCCTGAAACTTCCGGGCCCACTCCGGGCCCACCGACTCGAAGGAGAAATCCATGAACACCACCGTCAACGTCTCCGGCATGACCTGCGGCCACTGCGTCTCCTCCGTGACGGAGGAACTGTCCGAGATCCCCGGTGTGACGTCCGTGGACGTGGACCTCCACGCGGGCGGCACATCACCGGTGACCATCACGAGCGAGCGTGAACTGAGCCCGGAGGAGATCTCCGCGGCCGTGACGGAAGCGGGGTACACCGTTGAGTGAAACCACCACAACCACCGACACCCTCGACACCCAGGTCCACGGCCCCCTGCGGGAGCTGGAGCTGGAGATCTCCGGCATGACGTGCGCCTCGTGCGTGGGCCGGATCGAGCGCAAGCTGCGCAAGATCGACGGCGTGGAGCCCGCGGTCAACCTGGCCCTGGAGTCCGCCACCGTGAAGGTTCCGCAGGACGTTCCCGACGAGCAGATCGTGGAGACCGTGCACCGCGCCGGTTACGAGGCCCGCATCACGGGCGGGGCCCGGCAACCGGTGCCCGCACCACAGAACAGGACCGCGCCCGGTGGTCGCACGGACCCCGGTTCCCCCGAGCCCTCCGCCTCGCACCGAGGTGACGCTGCGGAAGGCACGGCGGGCACGACGTCGCCGTCCCAGGGTGATCCCGCCACGCACCGGAACACTGGAACGGCTGCGGACTCAGCCAGGGGCCGGCAGGATGATGGGACCCCCACTGAACGCCCGGCCCCGGCGGAGACGGCCGAGAAGAACGAGCACCGCGATCCGGCGCTCGAGACCACCCCCGCTGAGCGGCGCATGAACGACCTCAAGAAGCGCTTCTGGGTCGCGGCGGCGTTCTCCGTGCCCGTGTTCGTGATGTCCATGGTCCCGGGTGCCCAGTTCCCGCACTGGGGCTGGGTGGCGGCGGTACTGGCACTGCCCGTGGTCACGTGGGCGGCGTGGCCGTTCCACAGAGCCACCGCCGTGAACGCGCGGCACCTGTCCACCACCATGGACACCCTCGTGTCCCTGGGTGTGGCCGCCGCGTACCTGTTCTCGCTGTGGCACCTGGTGGCGGATCCGGGCATGACCGCCCACGCCCACCCGGGGGCGGCCATGGACATGTCCGAGCACCAGCTGTACTTCGAGTCCGCCGCGCTGGTGACCGCGTTCCTCCTTCTGGGGCGCTGGCTCGAGGCCCGCGCGAAGTCCCGTTCCGGTGAGGCCCTGAAGGCCCTGCTGGACCTGGGTGCGCAGCAGGCCACCGTGGTGGACACGGACGGCACCGAGCGCACCGTTCCGGTCGCGGACCTCGCCGTGGGAGACACCTTCGTGGTGCGCCCGGGCGAGAAGATCGCCACGGACGCCGTGGTTCTGGAGGGCGAGTCCGCCGTGGACGCCTCCATGCTGACGGGCGAGTCCATGCCCGTGGAGGTGGGCCCCGGGGACGAGCTGACCGGCGCCACCGTGAACACCACGGGCCGGCTGCTGGCCCGCGCCACCCACGTGGGCTCCGACACCGTCCTGGCCTCCATGAGCCGCACGGTCGCCCGCGCCCAGGCCACCAAGGCCCCCGTGGCGCGGCTCGCGGACCGGATCTCGTCCGTGTTCGTGCCCGTGGTCATGGGCATCGCCCTGCTGACGCTCGTGATCTGGCTGATCGTGACCGGGGATCCCAACCGCGCGTTCGTGGCGGCGGTGTCCGTGCTGGTCATCGCGTGCCCGTGCGCCCTGGGCCTGGCCACCCCCACGGCCATGCTCACCGGAACCGGGCGCGGCGCCCAGCTGGGCATCCTCATCACCTCAGCGGAGGTCCTGGAGGACACCCGTTCCGTGGACTCCGTGGTGATGGACAAGACCGGCACCGTGACCCACGGGGAGATGGCCGTGAGCGCGGTGACCCCGCTCAACGCCTGGTCCAAGGACCAGGTGCTGGACCTGGCCGCGGCCGTGGAGCGCTACTCGGAGCACCCGATCGCCCACGCCGTTGCCTCCGTCACCTCCCAGCGGTACGAGGTCTCCCGGTTCGAGTCCGCACCCGGTGGCGGCGTGCGGGGCTACGTCCCGGACGGCATGAACGCCCGCTTCGTGGTGGTGGGCCGAGAGTCCTGGCTGCAGGAGAACGGTGTCCATCTGAACTCCGAGGAGTCCGATGCCCTGGAGCTTGCCCGCGCGGGCGGTTCCACCACCATCCTGGTGGCGGTGGACGGACGTCTGGCCGGGTTCATCGACCTGCGGGACACCGTGAAGGACGAGGCCCCGGCGGCAATCGCCGAGCTCAAGGAGCTGGGGCTGCGCCCCATCCTGCTGACCGGCGACAACGTCGCTGTCGCGCGTTCCGTGGCCGAGCAGGTGGGCATCGACCCCGCGGACGTGATCGCGGACGTCACCCCGGATGGCAAGGTCCAGGCCATCGAGAAGCTGCGCTCCGAGGGCCACGTGGTGGCCATGGTGGGCGACGGCGTCAACGACGCCCCGGCCCTGACCACCGCCGACCTCGGGATCGCCATGGGATCCGGCACGGACGCCGCCATGCAGGCCGCGGACATCACCGTGGTGCGCAGCGAACTCACCGCCGTGCCCCTGGCCATCCGGCTGTCCCGCAAGACGCTGTCCACCATCAAGTCCAACCTGTTCTGGGCGTTCGCGTACAACACCGTGGCCATTCCGGTGGCCGCCCTGGGGCTGCTCAATCCCATGGTCGCCGGTGCCGCCATGGCGTTCAGCTCGGTGTTCGTGGTGCTGAACTCGCTGCGGCTGCGGGGCTTCGCACGCTGAGGATGCCGGCGGCGTCGGGTCCCGGCCCGACGCCGCCGTGCCCCAACCCGCGGACGGTCCCACCCGGGTGGGTGCAGACACTGCGCAGCCCCACGGAGCCGGTGCTCCGTGGGGCTGCGCCATGCGTGGCTCCCGCGGACCCCGGCACGAACTGCTACAACGGCTCCGCCCCGGGGACCAGAAGTCACCGGGGCGGAGCCGTCAAGAGATCAGTGAGCGGATCAGCGGGCGCTCGAGCCCGGCTCTTCACCCTGGGTGTCCGGGTGGACGCGCTGGCCGAACTCCGGCTCACCGGTGGTGCGGGACCCGGTGCCGCCCTGCTCGGCGCTGCGGGCCCGCTCGGCCTCGCGGCGTGCCTTGTTCTCCGCGAAGATCTTGGCGGAGGAGCGGTTCACGCCGGTGCCCTGGCCGAGCTCCTCGGCGTTGGGCTTCTCCAGCAGCATGAGGGTGGCGCACACCACCACGGACGCAATGAACGTGATGCCCGCGGCGATCAGCCCCAGGCCCACGCGCGCGGCGTTGTCCGAACCACCGGCGGCCACCACGGACACGATCACGAAGGCCACGACCGCCAGCACCGCGGAGATGACCAGGGGCCCCTTGATGTCGGTCTTGCGCCGGCCGTTGTGCTCAGTGCGCTGGGCCACGTGATTCCTCCTGGCAGTGCCTCGGGTGTGTCGTCGGGGGCGGGTTCCCGCCCGTCGGTTCAAAGGGTCAGTCTACGCCGTCAGGCCTCTCGGGCCGGTCCGGCGGCGGGGTCGTCAGCCACCCGCGCGTCGTGGCGCAGGCTGAGCGCGGCGATCAGCTGGGTGACGCCGATCAGGATGGCGGCACCACCCACCACGCCCAGCTCGGCCTTGGCCCCGAGGGTCTCCACGAGCACCATGCCCATGGCGGCGAACACGGTGATCGCCCCGCACAGAGTCCAGTCCCGCCCCAGCGGGAACTGCCCGCGGAAGCGCATGCCGAGCACGAGTTCCGTGATGCCGCACAGCGCGAGGATCACCGAGGACAGCAGCACGAACAGCCAGTTGCTCTGGGCCACCACCGCGGTGAGCACACCACCCAGGACGTACAGCACGCCGTAGGACTGCGGGATGGACCGGCTGGCCCCGAGGTCCACGTCCTCGCGACGGTTGAGCCGCACCTGCAGGAAGATCGCGGACGCGCCGGTGCCCACCAGGAACAGCGCCATGACCCAGCGCCCGGCCTCGAGCGACGGCTCCTGCCAGAACACGGTGACCGCCGCGAACACGAGCGCCACCACCGCGCGCACCAGCGTGGGCGCCCAGAGGTCGTGGCGCACGTCGGTTCCCCGGTATGCGCGGTTCTCGCCGCCGCGCGGTGCGGAAATCTGTGGGGGCACGCCGGAACTCCTGAATCTGCCGTGGGTGTTTCCGCCAGTCTACCGAGCGTCCCTGGGGGGAGCCCCCGCGCCCGGAGCCCCCACGACCGGGGCGCCGCCCAGCACCTCCCGCAGCACCGCCGCACCTCGCGCGAGATCCTCCTCCCGCGCGGTCAGTCCCAGCACCAGTCCACCCCCGGACGACGACGCCGCTCGGCCCGGTTCTGCGCGCGTGGCACCTGCTCCGTCGGCGCGCGCTGCGGCCGGGCCCGTTCCCGCCCGGGCCTCATCGCGCCTGCGGGCCGGATGGCGAGTGCCCCCGGCCCAGTACCCCCCGAGTCCGCTCACCAGCACGCCCCGCTCACGGGCCCGGGCCACTGCGGCGTCCTCGTCCGGGACCTCGACCACCGCGTGCGCGCCACCGGCCATGGGCACCACGACCACGCCAGGGAGGTCCGCGAGCGCGTCCGAGACGAGCGAGCGGCGGCGTCGGAAGGAGCGGCGCATGCGCGCGGTGTGGCGCTGGAACTCGCCGGTGTCCATGAACCGGGCGATCGCGTCCTGCGCCACGCGGGACACCGGAGAGCCCAGGTCCTCCCGCGCGCGGAGCAGATCCGGCAGCAGCGGATCGGGGGCCACCAGGTGACCCACCCCCACGGAGCTGCCGAGCACCTTGGCGAAGCTGCCGAGCGTGACCACGGTGTCCCGCGCGGTGTCCAGGGCCCCGAGGGCGGGCAGGGGCTGGCCGGTGTGGCGCAGCTCGGAGTCGTAGTCGTCCTCGATGACCACCGCACCGTGCTCACGGGCCCAGGCCAGCAGCTCCGCGCGGCGGCTCACGGGCATGGTGCCGCCCAGCGGGTACTGGTGACCCGGGGTGAGCACCAGCACGTCCGGGGGAGCGCTCACGTCCCAGCGGCTCGCACCACCCCAGCGTCCGGTGGGCAGGGCGGCCGGGTCCAGACCGTGGTGGTCCACGGTCACGGGCAGTGCGGTGTGCCCGGTGGCCTCCACCACCCGGCGCAGCGCGGGGTAGCCGGGGTTCTCCACAGCTACCCGCAGGGTGCGACGCCGCGCGAGCCCGAGCACCCGCAGCACCAGCTGCAGCCCGTCCCTGACCCCGGCCGTGACCAGGATGTCCTCCGGGGCACGCACGATGCCGCGGCTGAGGCGCAGGTACGCCGAGAGGTGCTCCTGGAGGGACGCCCCCGCCGTCTCGCCCCGAGCGGTGGCGCCCGCGGCGTCCCGCCACGCGCCGCGCCACGCGGGGGTGTCCAGGGCGGTGACGGGGCCCGTGCCCGGGCGAAGGTCCAGGACTGGGCCCCCGCCCACGGGGGTCGCGCTCGGGAGCGGGGTCTC